>NZ_CALMCQ010000111.1 GCF_937863175.1 uncultured Meiothermus sp.
GTGGGTCAACCAGGCTGGGTGGCCGGCCGGGGATGAACCCCAGCGTCTTGCGCTCCCGCAGCGTCGGCACGCTGGCCATCAGAGCCTGGGAGTAGGGGTGCAGCGGCTCGAGGTAGAACTGGCCGGCCCGACTAAACTCGACCACCTGGCCGGCGTACATCACCGCGGCGTCGTCGGCCACCTCGCTACTGGTAGCGATGTCGTGGGTGATCAGGAGGAAGCTCATGCCCATCTCGCGCTTGATCACCTTCAGCACGTTCATGATATTGGCCTGGGTCAGCACGTCCAGGGCCGATGTCGGCTCATCCATGATCACCAGGTCGGGCCCGGTGACCAGGGCCATGGCCAGGGCTACCCGCTGGCGCATGCCCCCGCTAAGCTCAAAGGGGTAGCGATCCAGGAAGTCGGCGGGCACCCCCACCCGCGTGAAGACCTCCAGCGCCGCCTTGCGCGCCTCCCCCACTGTGGCCGCACGGCCGTGCAGGAGCAACGGCTCGGCGATCTGGTCGCCCACCCGTATCACCGGGTTGAGGGAGTTCATAGCCGCCTGGGGCACCAGGGCCAGCCGGATCCAGCGTACCTCCCGCCGGAAGCGCTCCTCGGGCAGGCCCATGGTCTCGAGCCCGTTGAGCCAGATCTGCCCCGTGTATCGCTGCACGTTGCGGGGCAGCAGCCGCAGGATGGCCCGGCCCAGAGAGGTCTTGCCGCACCCGCTCTCGCCCACCACGACCACCGTGCGCCCGCGGGTCAGGGTCAGGGATACGCCGTCCACGGCCTGCACCAGCCCCTTGAGTGTGCGGAAGTACAGGCGCAGATCTTCTATGGTGAGTAGTGTGTTGGTCGGCATTACTGCTCCCGCAGCCGGGGGTTGAAGACCCGGTCTAAGGCAAACCCCAGCATGGTGAAGCCCAGCCCGGTGAGAAGCAGCAGGAAGGCCGGCTGGAGCACCCAGTAGTGGTGGCCGGTGAACAGGGCCCCGGCGCGCTGGGCGTCATCTATGATCTTGCCCCAGGTGGGCAGGACGGGGTCGCCCAGGCCCAGGAAGGCCAGGCTGGCCTCCAGGAAGACGAAGGCCGGTATCAGGGTCACCAACTGGGGGATGAGCACCGGGACGGCCCGGGGAATCATGTAACTGAATACCACCCGCAGGCCGGTCGCGCCGTAGGCGCGAGCCGCCTCGATATAAGGCGCTTCCTTCACCTGCAAAAACAGCGCCCGGTGGGTCTTGATCGCGCCGCTAAACATCCCCAGCAGGATGACCACCCCCAGGATCACCCATATGCTCCGAGAGTAGAGCGTCCCGACCATGATCAGGATCGGCAGGAACGGCAAGATCAGGTTGACCTCGGTGATGCGTTGGATCAGGCCGTCCACCCAGCGGCCGTACCAGACCCCAATAGCCGCGATGATCAGGGTGCTGAGGGTGGAGCCTACGGCCGCCAGGAGCCCGAAGGCCAGGGCGATGGGCGTACCCCAAAGCAGTGCGAGCGCAATATCCCGGCGCTGGTGGTCGGTGCCGGCGATGCCATGGGCGCTTCCGTAGACGATCAGGCGGGCCTCCAGCTGTGCGTCTGGCTCGAAGAGGATTGCCTGGATAACCAGCTGATGCTGTCCCGGCAAGACCCGGTCGGGCACCCGGGGGTCGCCAAACAGAACTCTTTCGGGCCGGGTCACGCCCAGCTCGGCCTGCAGGCGGGCATCGCCCGAGATGCGGAATATGTCGCGGGTTCTTACGGCGCGGGTACCCAGCGGGATATCTGTTCCGTCGGGAGCGCGCCAGAACAGCGTCACGCTGGGCGGCAGGTTCTGATACGTGGGCTCGAAAAAGACCGTGAGCTCGGTGGGGAACGCCCGGTAGCGGTAGTCAAACGATAGGGTGGCGGTCACTTCGCGGATGCCTCCGCCGTGGTCTACCTCCTGGCGCTGAACGCCCCGGCTGTCCACGGCGATGTTACGTGTGAGATTGGTCCCCGGCAGCAGGGCCATCCAGGCCGGCCGGGCCAGCCGCGGATTCTCCAGCCACTGTTCCTCGCCGCCGCGCCACAGGCGGATGGCTTCGTTGTAGGGGATGGCAATCACAGCGAACACAGACATGGCCACCAGCAGGCCTATAATTACCAGGCCTCCTATGGCCGATGGATAGCGGCGGAGCTCGGCAAAAAACCGTCTCACTGCTCACCCTCCATCCCAACCTTTACCCGCGGGTCTACCAGCGCGTAGATGATGTCCAGCAAGAAGACGGTAACGGCCAGCAGGTAGGCGTAGATGATGGTGATGCCGACGATCACCGCCGTGTCGAAATGGCCTATGGCCGTAAATAAAGTGCGTCCCAGGCCGGGCCAGTTGAAGACCGTCTC
Source organism: uncultured Meiothermus sp. (assembly GCF_937863175.1). Lineage (GTDB taxonomy): Bacteria > Deinococcota > Deinococci > Deinococcales > Thermaceae > Meiothermus. The sequence continues at coordinate 2,358 of NZ_CALMCQ010000111.1, forward strand.
GAGGATGATGGCGCCTTGCCAGGCCACGATCATCGAAAGGGCGAAGCTGGTGATGATGGTGGGCAGGGTGGGCCGCAGGATGTACCGGCGCTCGAGCGCCCGCGAAGATAGGCCCTTGGCCTTGGCTACTTCCACGTAGTCCTCACTGGAAAAGATCAGGAAGAAGGTTCGCCACTGGTACACGGCCAGGAAGATGCTCGCGAGGAACAGGGCGGTCATGGGTAGAACCATGTGGCGCAGCACCGAGAGGGCGTAGGCCACCGGGTGCTCCGGCGGCGGCGCCTGCACCATTCCCCCGAAGGGCAGGACACCCAGCACTACCGCGAAGATCAGGATGAGAAAGATGCCATAGAACCACGCCGGGGCCGCCGACGTGGGCGCCAGGGCGATCACGATCCGATCCATGGTGCTGCCGTAACCGCGGGACAGGGCCAGAGCCCAGAGCACCGAGGTGACGAAGAGCAGGATCTGAGCGCTGACGAAGAGCAGCAGGGTCGGGGGCAGGCGTTCTAAGATTATGTTGCGCACCAGACGAGAGCCAGCGTCGCTGGTCATCCTCTCGGCGAACCCCAGGCGCAGCATCAGGGCGTCCCGGGTGAAGTACACGCTGCGCTCGAAGAACGGCCGGTGCAGCCCCAGGCGCTCTTCCTCGATGGCGACCAGTTCGGCGATCCGCCGGTGCCGCTCTTCGACGGGCAGAGCCATCATCACCGGATCCATCCCCACCGCAGTGCCCACGGCCTCGCGAACCTCGGTCCTCTTGATCAGGTCCACGTGGCCGCCCATGTTGGCGATCAGTACGGTGAGATAGATCCCCACCACCACGGTGAGGAAAAGGGCGAACAGGCGGGTGGCGGAATACGTCAGAACCCGAACGACCGGGCTGGAAGCCGGGCGTCGGAGAGCGGGAGGCGGGGTGGCTTCAGTCATGGGAGTCAGTAGGCGGGGGGGTGCGGATCCGCACCCCCCCGCTGATGTCTATCGCGGCATAACGGTAAAGCTGGCGGTGGCGAAGGATGGGATGGCAACCACCCGCGAGACCACGACCACCTCGAGGCGGCTAGCGCCCGGAACAAGCCGATCGGTCGCCGCGGTAGGCAGAGCCGCTCGCCAGACGTCCCCGACCCTGGTGGCGTCGGCTGAGGCGCTCAAATTATCGCGCGCGTCGAAGAGCAGCCACCTGACCCGCTCGATCTCCGCCGGCGGGTACGGCCTGCCGGCATGGGTCACCCGGATGTCGAACGCGGCCTCGGCGCCCACCCGAACCGTGGCCGGACCGGTCACCGCAACCGCGGCAAGCTTTGGCGCATCGAAGCCTATCCACCTGGTCGCCGGGTCGGGGAACCGGGCGAACCGATGGAGCTCCACAATCCGCTCCACCGGCGCCACCCGCTGCAACTGGAAAGCCCCGGTGCCGATCCAGAAGTGGCCGCGCGCCCCCCGCCACCCGGCGAGGTTGGTCCAGCGTACTCTGGCTTCGTCGGCGGTGATGAACCTGCCCAGCGTCGGCGCGTAAGGGATAAAGTTCTCCCCGCGGGAAGCGGCCAGATGCCGGTCCAGGATGGCGATGCTGGGCCCGGCTATGAAGCTCATCCACTCTATCCTCTCGCTGGTGGCCTTGGCCGAGGAGAACGCCAGCTCCTTGGCAGCCTCGGCCCTAATTCCCAGGGCCAGGTTGTGCCACGCGCCCGGACCCTGAGCGTAGCTGGGCCAGAATGCCGCCGCCGCAGTAGATGCAATCAGCTCCGCGTCGGTGAAGAAGGTATCGGTATAGTACTCGACCACCAGGGGGCGTTCCGAAATAATCCGGAAGCCGCGGAACTCGCGCTCGAAGGTCCGGAAGGCTGGAACAGCCGCTGGGTCGAAGATGGCACTACCCTCCATGGCCCGGTCGAAAGTCAGGATCCATTCGAGCATGATGTCGCCTAGCGATAGAGGCGAACCATCGTGCCACTGCACGTTCCGGAACAGATCCCGCTCGAAGTGGACCACAGTCCTGGTGCGCGCCGTAAGGCCCTCTGGGTGCCGCTCTCCTACCGTGATGAACCGCTGGGCCCTGGGGTCCCACGAGATGAAGGCCCCGGCCGGCACGCGGATCTCTGGTACCGGTCTCAGGGTTACCCAGTCGAGGGTTTTGCTCACCGGCAGATCCCGCCGGAAGAACACCTCTGCCCGCTCAACCCGCTGGGGGTGCCACAGGCCCGTGAACGGGTCGGGCAGGGTGGCCGAGTCCTGCGTGGCCCGGATGAAGGTCAGGTCGAAGATCCAGTTCGACCCGGCGATGGGGTTCCACGGCTCGACCAGCACGTTGGGGATCCCGATCCGCACCGTTCCACCGGTGCGGCCCTCGTACCGGATAGTGTACGGCCACAACCAAGAGCCGCTGGTGCCACCGGCCAGGTCGCTGGCCAGCCTCAGCTCGGCCCGGCGGGGCCAGACCGGCACCCGTTCGGCGAGCCAAGTGCGTACGCCGTCCCTCACGCTGAACTCGAGGGCCTCCGCCATCATCCGGTTGCGCGCGGCGACCGTGGTGAAGTCGCTGCGGGCCAGCCGGTCGGCCAGGGTGTCGAAGGCGGGCGCGGGCCGGTAGGCCTGCCACAGCGGCTCGGGCCTTCCCCGCGGGGTGTAGAAGAAGTTGAAGTTATCGGCCTGGTCGCGGTCAATGGTCGTGGAGATCCAGCCGCCGGTCACGGCCTTCCATACCGCCGGGTCGGCCGGCCCGCCCATCCAGATCGGGCTCAGAACCGCAGCGGTGCCGTAGCGCCGCTCAACGGTGAAGCCTACTCCTTCCAGGAGGCCCGCCATGTAGTCGCCGATGGCGCGGCGCTCGTCCTCGGTCCGGATCAGGAAGGTGATGCTAACCGGCGCCCCCCTGAACTGCCACCGGCCACCCACCATGGTTGCGCCTAGCCGTCCCATCTCCTCGGCAATCACGGTTCGGGCACGGTCAGGGTTGTGGGTATAGGTGATCTCGAGCCTGCGGGCCGTATCAGCCAGCCGGGCGTAGTCCGGGAAGGCGGTGTTGATCGGCAGCCACCGGGCCCGACCCATTCCCCCCATGAGCTCGTCCACGATGTGCCTGCGGTTGACCAGCCAGTTCATCGCCTCGCGTATCCGGGGCACGGCGAAGGGGTTGAGTCTGGTGCCGTTGGCGTAAAGCGGGCCAACCGGGTTGAACGAAACCTCCCAGAAGAGACCGTAGGAGACATCGGAGGCAAGAGCCGGGATGCGCCCGATCCGGTCGCGTTGCGCGGGGTCTACGCTGGACATGAAGTAGACCTGGATGTCGTTCGCTTCCAGGCGGCTGACCGCCGCGGGGAAACTGGGCTCAACGAGCACTACAATCGAGTCTACCCACGCACCCGTTCGGCCCTGGGCCATGGTACTGGCGGGCAGGACAAGTGCCGCTGCTATCAAGAGCAGCAACACCACCCATTGTGCGGCGCGCGGCCGCTGGCTTTGGTACTGGTTCCCGTTCATACATATGCATCCTCCTCAGCAGATTTGCCACTGCACTTTAGCGTCCGCAGGTCATTCAGAACAGACAAGTTACCCTCTAGTTGCTTTCTCCGCCCCCAACTTCAAGCCCGATACAGGCTTTGAGATAAAAGAACGGCTAAACAACTTTAGTAGTAATATTTGGAATTTCCTGATATTATTCCCTAGCAACGAGGTGTGTCAACAGGTCAAGTTAAGACCGATACGTGTTATTATGAGGTTTTGCAAGGCTTTGACTCTTCGCGCTGGAGCTGGTCAGATCTTGCCCCGAGCCTGCAGAGGGGGCGAAGCCTGAGGCCTCGGCTCTTAAAGCGTGACAGGCGGGTCGCTAACCCAGTAGAACTCACTAGACAGGACAAAGACATCGGCGAGCACGATATGGCCTACTCCACAGTGCCAGGCGTCGTTGTTCTCTTCAGCGGGGCACCAGAGCTTGGGAGAACGTGGCGACAAGACGTAAAATCGAGCAAGACATAGACTAGAATTGACCGGATGATGTTACATCTTGACGGGTTTTTTGCGGCGCGCCCGGTAGCCAGAGTGGTGGCCCTTCTTAGCGCTCTGAACCTGCTGGCGGTGCTAATTTTTACCTTGCTGG
>NZ_CALMCQ010000112.1 GCF_937863175.1 uncultured Meiothermus sp.
GATCCGAACCCGCCCCACCCAGCCTTTTGCTGGCGATCGCACCCAGGCCATACCGGGGCGGGGACTGGAATTCTACGAGCTGCGCGGCTACGCCCAGGGTGACGAGCCACGCTTTATTGACTGGCGGGCCTACGCCCGCACGGGTCGGCTCTATACCCGCCTCTACCAGGCCGAAGCCCCCGCCCGCTTCACCTTTTTCTTGGATGGCTCACCCAGCATGGAGTTGTGGGGAAAACAGGCTTATGCCCAACGAATATCGCGGGTACTGGCTGATTCGGCCAGGTCGGAGGGGGCCTTTGTGTGGGGCAGTGGCCGTTACCGTGGGCAGGTTCGCCCGGTAGTGCAAGGGCCATCGGTGCTGTTGAACTTCCCCCGGCCCAGGGGCGTCACCGTGCTTGTTACCGATGGTTTGGATGAGCTGGACTGGTCCCGTCTTCTGCAAAAGCTGCGTCAGGTGGTGCTGGTTCAGGTGATGGCCCCAGAAGAACTCGCCCCCAGATTTACCGAAGCCCTGCTGCACGATGTAGAGGTAGGGAACCGGATGGAGGTGGGTGAAGCAGAGATACGGGGCTATCAAGATGCACTCGAGAAACATCTACTGCGACTGAGAGTCACTGCCCGCAGGCTGGGCAGCTATGCCCTGTTGCGTGTGGGCGAGCCCATGGTGCCCGCCCTGCTGCGGCAGGGCGTTTTGGAAGAGCGTTGAGCCACCAGATCCCAAGGGCGGTTCGCGCGCCCTGGAAGGAGGGAATCCATCCCCGAGCTACCCCTAGAGGGTGAAGGTTTCCGGGGGGAGGGCGTAGCCCAGAGTTTCCAGCAAGGCTGCCAGATGAAACTTTTGGAACTCCTCCGGCGGGACATACTCGCCAATCATCCGCAGGGCCTCCGCTGGTAGCGGCCTGAGTGCTATAAGGCTGTGATAGGGCTGTAGCAAAGCCAGAGGCAGGGTTCCACCGGCATATAAAATCAGATCGGCCTGACGGGCTACCACGGTAGCCTGTACTTCGGCAGCCGCAACCACCCCTTGTTGGGGGGCTGGCAGTCGTTGCAGAAAACTTTCGCCTTCGGGGAAGCTCCGGCTCAGTATCGAGACTTTGGTCAGGCCGCGCAGTCCCTGGGCCAGTTCGGAGCGGATAGGGCCGAGCCACAGCGCCTTATCACCTAAGGCGTAGCGGCGAATCAGATTGGCCAGAGCGATGGGCTCGAGGTAGAACCCCCGGGTTCCCGTAACTTCGGGCACCACCAGATCCACCCGCCGGGCTTGCTCGGCTTCGGCCTCGAGGTTTTGCACCGCATCCAGGGCCAGGGCTTGCAGGCCAGAGTCTTCCAGGACTGCGCCGCGAAGGTTCAAGGGCTGTAGCGCTGCGAGCGCGGCTTCAAGGTTGATTCCCGGCTGACTGGCATAAACAAACAGGGGCAAATTATGGTGCATCGAAGCCGTCAAAAGCGGCTGATACCAACGGCTTTGGCCCTGGTGTAACACCGCCAGCGGGCGGGTCGCTGCATAGTCACGGGAGTGCATCGCCCCTAATCTACAACGCCCGTTGGCGGTACGCTGTGAATACTCGGGTATTGGGCCTGTAGCCACCCCGGCAACCGAACGAGGCTGAATACCCGGCTATCAACTTTCGACAGCCGTACAGCTCAGAAGCCTTCGACAATAAAGCCTACGGTGAAGCGCTGGAAGCTCTCCGAGCCAATCACCTGACTGACCTCGAGATAAGGGCGGTAGCCGCGTTCGGGAAACTGAATTCCCATAGAGAAAATAGCGTAAAAGCGTTCTCCAAAGCGCAACCGTAGCTCGTTCTGGGCGGTGTAGCCGGTAATTCCCACGGCCAGACCTCCGGCTAAGTACGGACGTACCAGCAAAAAGAAGGGCAGCGCATAGATCACTTCACCACTTATGTATAGGCCACCGGGTGACCCAATTACCAGCTGAGAGCGAAAATCAATTGGATAGCCATCCAGATACAGGCCCAGGTGGCCCATGAAATTGCCGCTGGGGCCGTTGCGTACCGAAAAGCCAATATCGGCCCCACTGGCAAAGGCCACTCCCAGCATTAGAACCAGTGTCGCTCCCAGACGTCGAATATGCTTTTTCATACCTTCACCCTACCCGGCACAGGGCGGTTTGTGCGAGGGAACACTAAAGAGTCGCTTAGATAGCCTTAATCAATCCAGTCGCTCCAGTCCGGCGAATTTCACCGCTAGCTTTTTCAGGCCGAGGCCGGGGAACATCACCGTGACCTCCCCGCCCAACGCGGCCACCACCGTCCCGCTGCCAAACTTGGGATGTTTGACCTTTTCCCCTCCTTTGAACTCGGACAGTTGGGTTCGGGGCTTGGGATCTCGACGGTTCGAGGACAACACCGGCGCCGCACTATCTCCAAAAGCTCCTACTTCCTTGAGCAGGTCCTGGGGAATATCCTCCAGAAAGCGGCTCGGGCGGGTGAATTCCCGCTTGCCGAAGGTCTCGCGTTCTTCGGCATAGGAGAGATAGAGGCTGTCCTGGGCACGGGTGATGCCCACATAAAAAAGTCGCCGCTCCTCTTCCAGATCCTCCAGGCGATTCAGGCTGTTGCGATGGGGGAGGAGGTTTTCTTCCAGACCCACCAGGAATACCGTGGGAAACTCGAGGCCCTTGGCGTTGTGCAGGGTCATGAGCGTGACAGCTTCCTCCGGCACTTTGCCCTGGGGTTCTTCTGCTCTGGCGGTCAGGGCCACTGAGTCCAGGAAGTCGGAGAGGGTTCCGCCTTCTTCTTCCTCCCAGTCACGCGCCGCCCGCAGAAGCTCTTCCACGTTTTGCAGACGATCTTCTCCATCCTGCTCCTGTTTGAGTGCATCACGGAAGCCAGTTTCGTCCAGCACTCGCTCAAAAAAAGCTGCCGGGCCGGTCTCGAAAGCGGCCTCCATCAGCTCGTCGAGCAGCTTGACAAAAGCCTGTACCTGCTGAGGTCTATTGATCACCTGTTCAGCAGCACGGAAGGCATCGAAGACCGTACCGCCGCCCTTCTGAGCATGCTCGACCAGCCGGGCCAGCGTAGTAGCCCCAATGCCGCGGGGAGGGGTATTGACAATCCGGCGCAGGTTGATGGAGTCTGCGGGGTTGATGGCAACCCGCCCGTAGGCCAGCAGATCCTTAATTTCCCGGCGCTCGAAAAACCCCACCGCCCCCACCAGCCGCACCGCCACCTGGGCACGGCGCAGGTGTTCTTCCAGCAAGCGCGACTGGGCATTGGTGCGGTAGAGCACCGCGATGTCTTTATAGTTTCCCAGCTTAACGATTTCCCGTGCTACGAAAGCGGCCTCTTCGCGGGCGTTGGGGGCGCGGTAAGCTCGAACCGGGTCGCCCCCAGCCTTGGTAGGGCGAAGGACTTTCTCCAGCCGCAGGGCGTTTTTCTCGATAACGGCGTTGGCAACCTGCAGAATAGTGTGGCTCGAGCGGTAGTTGTCTTCGAGGCGGATGATCCGGGCCCCGGGGTAGTCCTTGCTGAAGTCGAGAATGTTGTTAATGTCGGCATTGCGAAAGCCATAGATGCTCTGATCGGGGTCGCCCACCACCATCAGGTTGGGCTGGTCTCCGGCCAGCAGCCGGGTTAGCTCGTACTGCACAGGGTTGGTGTCCTGATACTCGTCCACATGGATAAAACGGGCACGCTGTCGCACCTTGTACAACACCTCGAGCCGCTGTTCAAACAGCTCGATGGTGAGGAGCAAGAGGTCGTTAAAGTCCACCGCCCCTTGCATCCGCAGCCCACTCTGGTATCTGCGATATGCCTCTGCTGCAATATCCTTAGGCACCCCACCAATAAAGTCGGGGGCCTCGCGCATGAACTCCACCAGACCATCGCCCCGGTTCTTGATTCGGTCAATCATAGCCCTGAAAGGGCCTGGCTTGGCTTCGATCTCGAGCTCTTTCAAAATCTCCTTCAAGAGCGCGTTCTGGTCATCATCATCGTAGATCACGAACCCCGACTTGAGCCCCACGTACTCGCCATAGGTGCGCAAAATCCGCACCGCTGCTGAGTGGAAGGTAGATACCCAGAGGTCTTTAGCCCCCGGCCCCACCATCTTTTCTAGCCGCTCCTTCATCTCGCCGGCTGCTTTATTGGTAAAGGTCACGGCCAGGATCTCGGCGGGATACACCCGCCGTTCGCGTAGCAGGTATGCAATCCGGTGAACCACGGTGCGGGTCTTGCCAGAACCCGCACCGGCCACTACCAGGGCCGGGCCTTCAAAGTGCTTGACGGCCTCCTGTTGGGAGGGGTTGAGGGAAGATAGGAGGTCGGACATAGAGCCCCGAAAGTGTATCATCCAGCAGCAAAGAGGGGGGTGAACCAGGTGGCAATGCCCTTCGAAACTCGCCTCTGGGTAGACCGAGGGATGCCATAAAGCGAATTCAACCTCGAGCCCTGGGGCTGCCCTGTATAGTGTTCCCGGTATGGACATGGCAAATGAACTAGCCAGTAATTACAAAATCCCGCCTATGGCGGGCATCAAGTTTGGCACCGACGGCTGGCGAGCCATTATTGGCGACCAATTCACCTTCGACAACGTGGCGAGCGTTGCCCAGGCATACGCAGAATATTTGCTCCTTCAGCAAGGCAAAAAAGTAGTGGTAGGCTATGATACCCGTTTTATGGCGGGCAGGTTTGCCCGGAGGGCTGCCGAGGTGCTGGCTGCCAATGGTCTGGAAGTACACCTTGCCAAATCCTTTGTGCCCACCCCAGTGCTCTCTTTTGCCGTCACCCATTTGCAGGCCGATGGTGGGGTGATGATTACCGCCAGCCACAACCCCGCAGAGTACCTCGGTTTCAAAATCAAGGGCCGGTACGGAGGAGCCGCCACCCCTGCCATGATTGCTGAAGTGGAGCACCGGCTCGGCGCAAGACCCCGGTGGGGCGAAGCCCCCATTCACAGCTTCGATGTGCGCAAAGCCTACTACGACTTCTTGACCAGCCAGCTGGATATTGAAGCCCTCAAGGCCTACGACGGGGTGATCTACCACGACAGCCTGGGTGGCGCGGGCGCGGGCTGGCTGGCTGGTTTTGTTAAACACGCCGGGCTGGAACTGGAGTTGCGCGAATTGCACGCGGTGCCCGACCCGATGTTTTATGGGGTGCATCCCGAGCCCATTCCCCAGAACCAGTTCGCCATTATGACCGTGCTCAGGGCGGAGGAAGACCCGACTTTTGCTGTTGTCAACGATGGTGATGCCGACCGAATTGGGGCCGTGCTGGCCGGGGGAGGCAACTTCAACAGCCATCAAATTTTTGCGGTATTACTCAACCATCTGCACAGCAAAGGGTTAACCGGACGGGTGGTCAAGACCTTCTCGACCTCCCGAATCGTGGACAAGCTGGCCCAAAAACTGGGGCTGGAGCTGGTGGTGACACCCATCGGCTTCAAATACATCACCGACGAGATGCTGAAGGGTGGGGTCTTGATTGGAGGCGAGGAATCGGGCGGCATCGGCGTGGCCGGGCACCTCCCCGAGCGTGATGGGCTGCTGAATGCCCTGTTACTTTTAGAATCGGTGGTGCGAACCGGCAAAAGCCTGGGACAGCAATTTGCTGAGATCGAAGCCGAGGTGGGCTTCAAACATGCCTATGATCGGATGGATTTGCAGTTACCTTCGATGGAGCACATCCAGGCTGCCATGGCCAGGGTGCAAAACCCACAGACCATTGCCGGTCTGGAGGTGAGCGGCACCGAGAATCTGGACGGCATTAAGTGGATTTTTGGTGAAACCGGATGGCTGCTCTTTCGGGCTTCCGGAACCGAACCGGTGCTACGCATCTACTGTGAGGCTCAGGCCGAAAAGACCGTCAAATCGGCACTGGCCGAGGCCAAGAAGCTGGTAGGGGTATAAATTTCGCGATCCAAAGCAGACCCTTCGGGGTTTATGGTGGGTCGCCCGGATCCGATTTGGGTTTTCTCAGGCGATGGTGTATTAATCTGGACTGGGGAAAAGGATGAGACTTAT
>NZ_CALMCQ010000113.1 GCF_937863175.1 uncultured Meiothermus sp.
GGGGCGAGCTGATGGAGGTGGAACTCAACCTCACCTTCACCGAGGCCGACTTCTTCAAGCCCACCCGCTAGTACAGCACCGTCAAAACCGGATCCCCGCCAAGTCCCCCTTGCCAGAATGGCCTTCTTCAGGCCTTCTTCACCCCAAACTTGACCGTTCCCTCTTCGTCGGAAAGTTCGGTGATGGAGCCCTCGGGTTCCTGTTGCACCAGCGAGAGGGCCAGGGTTTCCTCCTGGAGTCTCGAGCCGAACTGAATTAGCGATCGGGCATATTTGCCTTCGGCGGCATAGGTCAGGTGGATTCGATCGGACACGTTTAGCCCCATCTCTTTGCGGGCTTGTTGTACCAGTCGAATTAGATCGCGGCTGAGCCCCTCGAGTAGCAACTGCTCATCCAGCTTTACCTCGAGCGCGGCCAGGTAGCCGTCTTGTTCCTGAGCCGAGTAGCCTTCGGGCGAGAGGGCCTCCAGGAGCAGCTCCTCCGGCGATAGGCTGATGCTCGAGCCATCCAGGCTACCCAGATCCAGACTCAGGCTGCGCCCGGCCTTGAGGGTTCTGGCCACCATCTTGCTGTCCAGCTCGGCTAGGGCAGCACGAATCGCAGGCACCTGTTTTCCGTACTTTTTCCCCATCACCGGTAGGTTTGGCAGCACCCGGTAGGTGAGCAGTTCCTCGCCCAGAGCCAGCACCTCGACCTGCTTGACGTTTAGCTCCTCGGCAATCTCACCGGCAAAATGGCGCAGTCCGGACAGCTCGACTTCGGTAGGAGCCGTCACCAATACCCTGGGTAAGGGCATGCGGGTTTTGACGCCACTGATAGCCCGGGCGCTCCGTGCCAGCCCCACTACTTTTACCACCGCACCCATCTGGGGGAGCAGGGTTTCATCTATCAGCGACGGGTCGGCCCGGGGCCAGTCGGAAAGGTGCACCGACTCGGGTGCATCGGGCTTGATCGAGCGCATCAGATTCTGCCACAGGGCCTCGGCCACAAATGGGGTGAAGGGAGCGGCGAGCTGTGCCACCACCAGCAGGGCTTCCCAGAGGGTTGCATAGGCAGCCTCGCGGTCGGTGGCGTCCTCGTTTTTCCAGAAGCGGCGGCGGTTGCGACGCACATACCAGTTGGAAAGCTCCTCGACAAACTGCTCGAGTTCCTTTCCAGCACCTCTGGCGTCATAGGCATCCATTGCCACCGTGACCCGTTCGATCAACTGCTGCTTGCGGGCTACCAGCCACTGATCCATCTCCGGGCGGGCCTTCACTGCGGGTCGGTTGTTCAGATCGGGTTTATCCAGGTTGGCGTACAGCACAAAGAAGCTGTACACATTCCACAGCGTGCCCAAAAATCCCCGCTGGGCCTCCTGCACCAACCGCTCGGAGAAGCGTTTCTGCTCGCCGGGGTCGGAAGCGGTTAACATGTACCAGCGCACCGCATCGGCCCCGTATTTATCAAACATGGGCAAAGGCTCAACAATGTTACCCTTGCTCTTCGACATCTTGAACCCCCGCTCGTCCACCAGGTGTCCAAGGCAGATCACATTCTGGAAGGCGGGCTGGCCCTCGAGCAGGGTTGAAATCGCGTGCAGCGAATAGAACCAGCCCCTGGTCTGATCTATGGCCTCTGAGATGTAATCGGCATTAAAGTGCCGTTTCCAAAGCTCGTAATTCTGCTCGTAGCCTGGCATGGGTCTGTGGCCGAAGGCCGAAGGACTAAGGACTTTCTGGCCTTCGACGCTCGAGCTCGTCTCGAGCATCAAATGCCACTGGGCGTAGGGCATGGCCCCGGAATCAAACCACACATCCAGCACCTCCGGCACCCGGCGGAAGGTCTTGCCGTTCCTGACAAAGGTGATGTCGTCCACGTAGGGCCGGTGCAAATCGAGATCAGACAAATCGCGCCCGACCAGGGCAGACAATTCCCGAACACTTCCCACACAGACCTTTTCCGAGCCATCTTCGGCCACCCAGAACGGGAGCGGCGTACCCCAGTAGCGCTCGCGGCTGATGGCCCAGTCCACATTGTCCTTGAGCCAGTTGCCAAAGCGTCCGTGCTTGATGTGCTCGGGAATCCAGTTGATCTTCTCGTTGTTCTCCCAGAGCTGCTGCCGGAAGCTCGAGGTCTTGATGTACCAGCTCGGCCTGGCAAAGTAGAGGATGGGGTCGCCGGTGCGGTCGTGGAAGGGGTAGCGGTGGCGGATCTGGCCGGCATGGTACATCACCGCGCGATCTTTCATGATGCGGATCAGGCCTTTATCGGCGTCCTTGAAAAACTTTCCACGCTCCTCGGTAACCTGCATTAATCCATACTCGCTGGTGCCAAACAACAACGGGGTACCGTACTGGCGTGAGATCTCCAGGTCTTCTGCACCATAAACAGGAGCCTGGTGGGCCACGCCCGAGCCATCCTGGGCGCTCACAAAGTCTGCCAGGGCAACGAAGTGCATGGCGGGATAGGCCAGGGGTGCTTGTTTTAAGGATGCAAACGCATCTTCTTTCATCGCTGATTTGAGCCTGTCCGGGTACAGTTCAGGCAGACCAACCACTTCCGACCTTCGCGCACCCTGTTTGGGCACCACGCCCAGTTCCACACAGACCTCCGGGAAGGGCGGAGTGTACTCCCACCACTCCAGGTCGGAGCCCTTCAGGTGTGCGACCACCTCAAGCTCCTCCTCGTGCAGTTCCTTAAGCCGCTCCACTGCCTCGGTAGCCAGAATCAGGTGCCCCACCGAGGGCGACCTGACCACCGCGTAGTCCATCCCGGGGTTCACCGCTGCCATGGTGTTGGAGGGCAGCGTCCAGGGCGTGGTCGTCCAGACCAGGATGGCCAGGCCGTAGAGCGAGTCTAGATCAACGCCCTGGCCCTTGAGCTTCTCGCTCACGGCCTTCGGCGTAGTTTCCAGCTTCAGCGGGAAGCGCACATACACGCTGGGGTCGTCCACCTCACGGTAGCCGTCGGCGATTTCGTTATGGGAGAGGGTGGAGGAGATTCGCGGGGACAGTGGAACTACCTTGTAGTCCTGTACCACCATGCCTCGGTCCCACATCCGCTTGAGCAGGTTCCACACCGACTCGATGTAGGTGTTGTGGTAGGTCACATAAGCGTTTTCCAGATCGAGCCACATACCCATGCGCTCGGTAAAGTAGTTCCAGTCCTCGATATTGGCAAAAACCCACTCCCGACACTGTCTGGTAAATTCGGCGATCTCATCCCGGTTCAGGGTTTTGCGGCCCAGCACGCCCAGTTTTTTCTCCACTGCAATCTCGACCGGCAGGCCGTGGGTATCCCAGCCGCCCTTGCGGGTGACATGGAAGCCCTGCATGGTCTTGTAACGCGGGAAGATATCCTTGAAACTGCGGGCCAACACATGGTGCATGGCCGGCTTCCCATTGGCGGTGGGGGGGCCTTCGTAAAACACAAACTTGCCGCTGGGCGCAGCCTTCTGATCGGATCTGGCGAAAATGTGGTTCTGACGCCAGAAAGCCAGTACAGCCTCTTCCAACCTGGGAAAGTTGGTCTCGGTCACCTCACTGAAAAGCTTTTTTTCCTCCACCATTGCCGGTTCCTTTCTGAGGGGGCCGTTGGGCTCGAGGCTCGAGCGTCCAGAAAATAGCAAAAACGTCCGACCTGTGACCTTTTGGTTCCTCAGGTGCGGACGAGAGACTCAGTTCCGAGTTTTTCCCGCGTTACCACCGCACTTCCTGATTTCGGCTGAAGGCCGAAGGCTTTAAGCTAAAAAAGCTTTTGACCTCTGGCCACCAGCGCCCCTCAGGCGCTCAAAACGCTATCTCGGGCGCACCCGTTGGGGTCTACGCAGCGTCACGGCCGCTGTTTCTTCCCAAAACAGCCGGGGTGATTTTCGGCCATCAGGTTGCCGCCTGGCTTTCACCCTCCCAGGCTCGCTGTTCGGACGCTGAAAGCGTACTCGTCCCCGGGTACTCTTTACACCGGAGGCAGCATGTGCTATATTTCACTGCTGGCAACCGGCTAACCTGAATGGTAGCAAGCTGCTATTCCCGCGTCAACAATAAATCTCTTGTTTCTCATCCTGAGCCAGCGATATACTCGCCTGGAAAATCCGCACAAATGTGTACCTACGCGGGAAGGAGTGAATGAGGTATGGATCTATACCTGGATACTGCCGAAGTAAGTGAAATCAGGGAAATTGCCGCCTGGGGTGTGCTTGCGGGCGTTACCACCAACCCTTCCTTAATCGCCAGATCGGGCCGTTCCCTCGAGCCCACCATCAAAGAAATTTGCCAGCTCGTCCAGGGGCCGGTCTCGGCCGAGGTGGTTTCCACGGTTGCAGTGGATATGCTGGCTGAAGGACGCCGCCTGGCCGCGATTGATGAACATGTGGTGGTCAAGCTTCCCACCACCATTGAGGGACTCAAGGCCTGCAAAATCCTTTCCACAGAAGGTATTCGCATCAACATGACCCTGGTTTTTTCGGCCAACCAGGCGCTGTTGTGTGCCAAGGCCGGGGCCTGGTGTGTCTCACCCTTTTTGGGCCGTATTGACGACATCTCCTGGGAAGGCATGGACTTAATCCGTGAAATTGCCGAGCTGTTTCAGGTACAGACCCTCAGCACCCGCATTCTGGCGGCCTCGATTCGTCATCCCCGCCACGTGACCCAGGCTGCAATGCTGGGAGCCGACATTGCCACCATGCCCGCCAAGGTTTTCCAGCAGCTCATCAAGCACCCCCTTACCGATTCGGGGCTGAAGGCTTTTTTGGAAGACTGGGCCCGGGCCAGTGAAAAAGTGTAGGAATACCAGGAAAATTCCAAATCCATCAGCAGAATCAGAACTGGAGCCAGCGCAATGCCAAAATCGAGTGCAGCCGACCCCAACCCCGAAGCCCGTGTCACCGTGACCCGTACCGGCAAGAAAATCCGGCGCAAGGCCGAGAGCAGTGTGCCTTTGAGTTATCACGAACTCTCGAGCCGCATCCTCCCCGAACTGCACCTGCTGGCCGCAGAAGCGGGCATCCCCAACTATAAGAAGCTCTCCAAGGACGAGCTGGTGATGCTGCTGCTTTCTCAGGAAGCCAGTGAGGAAGGCCTGGTCATTGCCAAGGGGTACCTGGAGATTAGCCAGGATGGTTATGGCTTTTTGCAGGAAAGCCTTTACACCATGGAGTCCCGCACCGTGATTGTTTCGGCTGGTCTGATCAAACAATATCAGCTGCGTACCGGCGACTATGTGGTGGGCAAGGCCCGCGTAGCCCGCGAAAACGAGCGGTTCGGCACCCTGATGAAAGTCGAGGCAGTCAACAACCTCGACCCCGAAGCCGCTGCCAAACGCCCCAAATTCGATGACCTGACCCCTCAGTTCCCGGATCACCAGTTAATTCTGGAGACCACCGGTGAGGAGTCTTCCAACCGGGTTATAGACCTGCTGGCACCTATCGGGCGTGGCCAGCGCGGTCTAATTGTGGCCCCACCGAAGGCAGGTAAGACCACCCTGCTCAAAAAAGTGGCCCGTGCTGTCCTGCGCAACGAGCCGGATGTGAAGGTGATCGTCCTGTTGATTGACGAACGCCCCGAGGAGGTCACCGATTTCCGTGAGTCGGTAGACGGGGCCGACGTGATCGCCTCGACCTTCGACGAGCCCCCACAAAACCATATCCGGGTGGCCGAATTTGTGCACGAACGCAGCCGCCGGATTGTAGAAGAGGGCGGACACGTACTGATTCTGCTGGACTCCATCACCCGCCTGGCCAGGGCCAACAACCTGGTCACGCCTCCCACCGGACGTACCCTGTCGGGTGGACTGGACTCTGCGGCCCTGCACTTCCCCAAGCGTTTTTTGGGGGCGGCCCGCAACATCCGGGGGGGTGGTTCACTCACCATCCTGGCCACGGCCCTGGTCGAGACGGGCAGCCGGATGGACGATGTGATTTTTGAGGAGTTCAAGGGTACGGGCAACATGGAACTCCACCTTTCACGCCGCCTGGAAGAACGGCGCATCTTCCCAGCCATTGACATCCTAAAATCGGGAACCCGGCGCGAGGAACTGCTTCTGGGCGAGGAGGTGATCCAGAAAATGTGGCTGTTGCGCAAGGTGCTGGCCGATATGGATCCCGCCGAGGCCATGGAAATGTTGCTGGGACGTCTGTCCCGTACCAAGACCAATAAGGAGTTCCTTGCAACTTTGGGGGGAAAATAGGTATACTCCCTGCGGAAGTCGCTGGGAGCCCAGAGTGTACGGCTTGCAGACCCCTACACCCTGAGGTTCCACAAGAAGGGTTGTTGTTCTCGAGCAGCTCCTTCGCAGTAAAGTGCAGTATCGGAGGTTGACTTTGGCCATAACCGAACTCTTGAGCAGTGTGCTGGCGACGGGCGCTCTCGGTCTACCGATGGGACTGGCCCAGGCCAACCTGCCAGGAACCCAAATTGCCGTAGACTCCCCCGCCCGCAAGGGTTGGGTCATGTACACCGTACAGCCCGGCGATACCCTGAGCCAGATTGCACGGCGATACCGGGTAGATGCCAGGGCCATCATGTACAGCAGCAGCCTCGAGGGGGTTGCCCTGCGTCCTGGACAGGTGCTGCGAATTCCCCTGGTCGAGGAAGCCAACGACGAAAGCCGCCTGCCGCCGGGTGTCCGAGCCTACATTGTGCGCCGGGGTGATACCGTGCAGTCGGTCGCCAGCCGGTTTGACCTTACGGTGCTGGGCCTGGTTTCGGCCAACCCTGGCCTGCCCAGCCTGGATCGCCTCGAGGTCGGATCCACCCTGTACATTCCCACGGGGGAGCCAGGTCTACTGGTTCGCATCAAGCAGGGCGAGACCATCAAGGATGTAGCCAGTCGTTTCGGTCTTTCGGTTATCCAGGTGGCCAGGGCCAATGAGCTGAACTCGCCTACCGATGTGCAGGCTGGGGATCTGGTGCTATTGCCTGGGGTACAGGCCCGGAACACCTACGACCGCCTGCTGCAAATCCGCGAAGCGGAACGTAAAGCCCGCGAAGCAGAGGAGCGCCGGCTGGCCCAGGAGAGACGGGTGCGGGAGGAAGCCCGCCAAAGGCAGCTAGCAGAACAGCGGCGCCTCGAGCAGCAGGCTCGCTCCCGCCAGCAACAGCAGGCTCAGAGCCAGCCCCGCCTTCGCCGGGCCAATGCGGTGGTCGCGGCAGCAGGGTATCGCTGGCCCATGTCGCGGTTTACCATTACTACCTATTTCGGCCAACGGGGCGTTTTCCAGCGTTTTCACACCGGGATTGATCTGGCCGCACCCACCGGCACCCCGATATACGCGGCTCGAGCAGGGCAGGTTGGCACCGCCGGATGGAGCCGCTTTGGCTATGGCCTGCACGTGATCGTCGGTCACGGAGGCGCCAAGGAAACCCTATACGCCCACATGTCGCGCATCCTGGTTCGCCCCGGCCAGTGGGTTGAAAGAGGAGACCTGCTTGGCCATGTGGGTTCGACCGGCTGGAGCACTGGCCCTCACCTCCACTTTGAAGTGCGCGTGGGCGGTACGCCCCGCAACCCCCTGGCCTTTCTGCCTTGAGTCTGAATTCTGATCGAAGGGCGGCCCTCGAGCCGCTTTCTTTTTGTGGTTGGAGTTGTACCTGCCTTCGCACACACAGGGCTGTGAGCCAAACCCCTTGGAGGCTGGTCGAAAAAGTCTTATGCTACAGTGTTGGAGGGAGTTATGGAGAAAGGAACTTTGCGGGTCAAAACTGGATTCGCTGAGATGTTCAAGGGCGGCGTGATCATGGATGTGGTCAATGCCCAGCAAGCCGAAATTGCCCAGGAGGCAGGGGCCGTGGCCGTCATGGCCCTCGAGCGGGTACCGGCGGACATACGTGTGCAGGGGGGCGTGGCGCGGATGTCCGACCCCAAGCTGATCAAGGAAATCATTGGGGCGGTCTCGATTCCAGTAATGGCCAAATGCCGCATCGGGCACACCGTGGAAGCCCAGATTCTCCAGGCCCTGGGGGTGGACTTCATTGACGAGTCCGAGGTGCTGACCCCGGCGGACGAGTCGTTCCACATAGACAAGCACGCCTTCAAAGTGCCTTTTGTCTGTGGCGCTACCGAGATTGGCGAGGCCCTGCGGCGTATCGGTGAAGGAGCCGCCATGATCCGTACCAAAGGCGAGGCCGGAACCGGCAATGTGGTGGAGGCGGTTCGCCACACCCGCAGCGTGCTGGGCGCAGTTCGCCAGATCCAGGCGCTTCCCCGCGAAGAGCTCATGACCTACGCCAAAAACCACGGTGCCCCCTATGAGCTGGTCTGGTGGGTACATGAAAACGGCAAGCTGCCGGTGGTCAACTTTGCAGCGGGCGGGGTTGCCACCCCTGCCGATGCAGCCCTGATGATGCAACTGGGCATGGATGGGGTGTTTGTGGGCTCTGGCATCTTCAAGTCGGGTGACCCCCGCAAGCGGGCCAGGGCCATTGTCCGGGCCGTGACCCACTACAACAACCCGGAAGTAGTAGCCGAGGTCTCCGAAGACCTCGGTGAGGCTATGGTGGGTATCAACCTGGATTTCTTGCCGGAAGAAGAAAAACTGGCCAGGCGCGGCTGGTAGCCTGCTTATCACGCTTTTCATTGGCGTTGCGTTCCCAGTCGGACGCAATCTTGGCGCCCTTTTGGCAACGCTCGGGGATGGCTGATGGGGTCAACCCGTTTGTACCTGGTACAGGTTACGGTTGCGTTACACAAAACGTAACATGTTGGAGTATAGTTGTAACGCTATGCAAGTAGAGATGCTCGGAGTGGTTTTTTTTGGTGTCACGGCTCTGCTGGTTCTGGTTCCGGGGTGGCTGGTGCCAGTCCTTAACCGCCGCCGCCAGGAACGCGAGCTGTTTGCACTTAACAAGATGCATCGGTTTGCCCTCAAGCACAACACTTTTGTGCGCAACCACCAGGGGGTGCGTTATGTGGTGGTGCTGGGCAAGCAAGGCTTCTATTACATGCTGGGAGGGCAGTTTGTGCCGCGTGATCGGCTGCTAAAAAGCATTGGCGAAGAGCACGAAAAGCAACTTCTCAAAGCAGAGAGTGAAGAGAGTTGCCACGGCCCTACCCTGACCCTGATTACCTTTCCTGCATAGACAGCTTTAAGGGTTTCAAGGCCAGGGCATACCTAGCTTTTTCCTTGTAGGGCGTATGGTTGCTACCGATTGCTATAGGATTGGGAATGTGAAAATCGGCGTAATGGCAATTCAAGGTGATTTCCGAGACCACAAGCAGATGCTGGAGTCGCTTGGAGTAGAGGCTGTGGAGGTGCGACTGCCGAAGCACTTAGAGGGTCTGGCTGGACTGATTGTACCTGGGGGGGAGTCCACTACGATTGGGATGCTGGCCCGGGAGTATGGCCTCGAGCGTGCAGTGCGTGAGCGGATCCAGGAAGGTTCCCTGGCCGTCTGGGGAACTTGTGCCGGGGCTATCTGGCTGGCTAAAGAGATCCCGCAATACCCCGACCAGCCCCGCCTGGGTAACCTGAACATCGTGGTTCAGCGGAATGCCTACGGGCGACAAGTGGACAGCTTCGAGGAAGATTTGCAGATCAAGGGCCTGGATAAGCCGTTCCATGCGTTTTTTATTCGGGCGCCCGTTATCCTGCGGGTTGGTGAGGGGGTGGAGGTGCTGGCAAAACACCACGATGAAATTGTGCTGGTGCAGTCGGGAAAGCTACTGGCCGGAACCTTTCATCCAGAGCTGACCCTTGACTCTAGAATCCACCAGCTATTCGTACAACTGGCGTCCAGTTGAAGCCAAAGGGCCTTACCGCATATTATTTTCACGAGCTTTATTTATCGTGATTTATTTCACAACTTAGTGTCCGCGCTCAAATCGCAGAATTCCCCCCTTAAGTACTTATGTCATTTGATTCCACTGCGAACCACGCCCTGGATAAACTGCTTCTGGGCGATAAAATAACCGAGGATGATGGGCAAGATCGAGACCGTGGAGGCTGCCATAAGCGCACCGTAGTCGCTGCCCGCCTCGCCGATAAACACCTGCAAACCCAACTGCACGGTGCGCATTTCCGGGCTATTGGTCACAATCAGCGGCCAGAGCAAGGCGTTGTAGGCCCCCAGGAAGGTAAAGATGCCATAGGTGATCAGGCCCGGAATCGAAAGGGGCAGCGCGATGCTGAACAGTTGCGTCCAGTAACTGGCTCCATCTATGCGGGCAGCATCGAACAAATCCTGGGGTAGCGATAGGTAGAACTGCCTGAGCAAGAAGATGCCAAACACCGAGGCCAGCCAGGGCACAATCAGGGCGTAATAGGTG
>NZ_CALMCQ010000114.1 GCF_937863175.1 uncultured Meiothermus sp.
GTTTTTTTGCCGGGCGTAGCCGGGTGGCTCTGGGGTTTTTGGTCGCGGGGATTCTGGCCGCGGCACTGGTAAAGCCCTTTCCGGTGGGTTTTGCATTTTTTGTGATTGGGGGGCTGGCCGCGCTGGGCGGCGGGCGCAACCCCAGGTACGCCAGGGAATTGCGCGAGCGCATGCGGGAATGGCGCAGATAGCGAAACTTTTTCCTTTGGCTTTCCTCAGCCTGGCAGTAGAGGTCCCGGCGGTGTCCGATACGTAAAACCAAAACCGTGATTCTCTGATCCTGGATCAGGCCAATTGGGCAGTAGTCACCTACCCGGTATTTCCAGACCGCGCAGGGCTTCGCCGATACGGCGTGGGTCGTCGGGGGGTGTAGTCCGCTCGCGTAGAAATTTCAGGATGCGACAGGCTGCGGTACCAAACCAGCTTGCCCAGTCCTTTCTCGGCATGGGGGTCAAACTCAATCCTGTAACCCAGGGCGTCGCTTCACTTCGTCTAGGGAAATGCCAGGCAGGTTTTTCTCGAGCCGCTCCACCGCCAGATACCAGTCTTCCAGGTACTGCTCAATAGCTTGCCGGGCGTAATAGGTCTTGGTGCGTCCGGTCTTTTGCGCCAGCATTTCCAGGCGTTCCTCAATTTCTTTGGGTATGCGGATGGCAAGCATTGCTACACAAGAATCCCACGGAGGTTCACCTTCCCACTTCCTCTGGCTATACTGAGTCGTTATGGTCTCGCTGCTACAAGACAAAACCTCGCTGCTCACCCTGCCTATCCCCGAGCTGCCGGGCGAGGGTTTCCGCCAGCGTCAGCTTGCGGACTGGCTCTACCAAAGAGGGGCGCGGCAGTGGGATCAGATGACCGACCTGCCCAAGGCCTTACGGGATGAGCTGTCCGAGCAGTTTCGCATCTCGGAGTTTGCCGAGGTGACGCCCTACCAGAGCCAGGACGGCTCGGTGAAGTATCTCTATACACTGCTGGACGGCAAAAAGACCGAGGCGGTTTATATGCCCTACCTCAACCGGAAGACCATCTGCATTTCCAGCATGGTGGGCTGCCCGGCGGGTTGCACCTTTTGCGCCACTGGCAAGATGGGCTTTGGGCGCAACCTGACCGCCGCGGAAATTCTGGATCAGATTCTGTTTGCCGCCCACCACCAGCAGCACCCGCCCCGCGAGATTCGCAATGTGGTGCTGATGGGCATGGGCGAGCCGCTTTTGAACGTGGAGAACGTGTTTGCCGCCCTCGAGCGGATGCTGCACCCAGAGGGGCTGGCCATGAGCCCGCGCCGGATTACCCTTTCCACGGTGGGCATCCCTCGAGGCATCTACCAGATGGCTGCAGGGGGGCTCGAGGTGCGGCTGGCCCTCTCGCTCCACGCCCCCGATGATGAAACCCGCCAGCAGATCATCCCCACCGCCCACCGCTACAGCATCGCCGAGATTATGGAGGCGGTGCGGCACTACCATGCCCAGACCGGACGCCGGGTCACGCTCGAGTACACCCTGCTGCGGGGCATCAACGACCGCGACTGGCAGGCCCGGGCGCTGGCACAGC
The DNA here is from genome assembly GCF_937863175.1 of uncultured Meiothermus sp. GTDB lineage: Bacteria > Deinococcota > Deinococci > Deinococcales > Thermaceae > Meiothermus. The sequence goes on from NZ_CALMCQ010000114.1 coordinate 1,552, forward strand.
ACTTCAAGGGCATCAGCGTCCACATGAACCTGATCCCCTGGAACCCCTGGGAGGGCGCACCCCACCAGGGCACCCCCAGAGAGCACATCCTGAAGTTCGCCACGATTCTCGAAAGGCTGGGCATCCCCACCTCAGTGCGCTGGAGTCGGGGGCGGGATGTAGGCGCGGCCTGCGGGCAGCTTGCACTGAAGCAGCCCGCCTGAGCCGATCCTCGTTTTAAACTCCCCAACCCTAACGGCTTTCATATAAAGCCCCTACAATGGGCGGTGGTATGAACCGTAACCTCATCTTCATCATAATTGCAGTCTCGGCTTTGTTGGGCGCGGGGGCTTTCCTGCTATTTGGACAGCGCACCCCTCAGGCCAGCGTGGGCACCGGCACCCTCTGCGCCAACCAGCCAGCCGCCGCTACCGGCCTGACCAACGAGGGCATCACTACCCTCCGGCTCGAGGACACCCGGGAAGGCCTCGGCCCCCAGGCCATGACCGCCAACACCGTGCGCTTGCAGTACATTGGACGCCTGGTGGATGGTACCCAGTTCGACACCTCCTGCCAGCCGGGCCGCACCCCTTTCGAGTTCACCCTGGGGGCGGGCCAGGTGATTCCCGGCTGGGACTCGGGCATTGTGGGAATGCGGGTGGGGGGCCAGCGCCGGCTGATTATCCCGGCTCACCTGGCCTACGGTGAGCGCAGCCCCAGCCCCGATATTCCCCCCAATTCGGCGCTGATATTTGACGTGGAGTTGCTGGAAATTCGCTGAAATCCCCCGGCTGGTGGGCCAGCCGCCAGGGCGCGCTGAGCAGATTACCCGGTGCTCTGGGGCAGCCAGAGGTATACTGGCTGGGGAAGTTTGCCGACGGTTGCTGTTGCTGCAAACTGTCCCTCCAGCGACATTAAGAATCTAGCCTTGGGAGCGTGGTGAAGCCAGTGCGGTTTGTGGTGTTGAGCGGACAGAGCGGGGCCGGGCTGACCTCGGCCAGGATGGCCCTGGAAGACCTGGGCTATTTTTCGGTGGACAACATTCCTCCCCAGCTCTGGGGCGACCTGCTCAAAACGGTGGATGCCCGTGGCATTCACAAGGTAGTGGTGGTGCTGGACATTCGTGCCCGCGACCTGTTGGACGAAGTAGAAGCCGTCCTGACCCAGCTTAAGCCCTTCATCATCTACCTGGAAGCCAAGTCCGACATCCTGCTCAAGCGTTACAACCTTACCCGCCGCCTGCACCCGCTGGGGATGGGCAATCTACTGCGCGAGATTGACGAGGAGCGGCTGGCGCTGGCCACCCTGCGCGACCGGGCCGACCTGGTAATTGACACCTCCGAGCGCACCCCCCGACAGCTCAAGGAGTCCCTCGAGGCTGCTCTGGGCGAAGAAGAAGGCTTTTTGCTGCGAATTTTCTCCTTTGGCTTCAAATGGGGTCCCCCCCAGGACGCCGACCTGGTGCTGGATGTGCGGGCGCTTCCCAACCCCCACTACGACCCCCTCCTTAAGTCGCGCCCCGGCACCGATCCCGAGGTGGCGGCGTATGTATTCGCCGAAAAAAAACATGAGCCTTTCTACCGCACCTTACTAGCCACCATCGGGCTTTCGGCGGAGGGCGCACGCCAGACCGGGCGGGCAGCGTACACTGTAGCTATAGGCTGCACAGGAGGGCAACACCGCAGCGTGGCGGTAGCGGAGCGTCTGACCCAGGAGCTCTCGGGGCGTTTCCGGGTGGAAGTGGAACACCGCGACCTGGAAAAAGCGGTGGTTGCCTGAGCGAGGCCACTTGACATGATCTGGAACAAAGCCAAACGACCCAGCCTGCGTTCGCTGACCCAGGGCCTGCGGGCCAACCCCGCCGATGACCGTTTCCACAGCGTTCTGCGCTGGCTGTTGCCGGGCATGCGGGTCAAGCGCTATGCCCTGCTGGCCTTGCTGGGGCTCCTGGGCATGTTTACCGGGGTAGTTCACTTATCCTGGCAAACCACCCTGCTCCCCTGGTTTTTGCAGACCACGCGCTGGGCCGGCTACTTTTCTATCCCGCTGTGGGTTTCGGGTGGGCTTTGGCTCCTGGGTGGACTCACGCTTTTCCTGCTGGGCTTGCGTTGGATGAACCGCAGCATGCTCTCGGCTATTACCGACCCCGGCTCGGTCTCCAAGCAGGTTTATATTCGCCGGAGGCTCGAGGCCGGCCCTCGCATAGTGGCATTGGGCGGCGGGACGGGGCTTTCACGTGTACTGCGCGGCCTCAAGATGGAAACCGCCAACGCCACCGCAGTGGTAGCCGTCACCGATGACGGGGGCTCCACCGGGCGCTTGCGGGTTTCGTTTGGGGTTCCGGCCGTGGGTGACCTGGTAGACTGCCTCGCCGCCCTTTCCGACGCCGAAGGGCTCCCCGATCTGATGGAGTATCGCTTCCAACGCGGCGACGAGCTCAAGGGCCACACCTTCGGCAACCTGATGCTGGTCTCGCTCTCCGAACTTAACAACGACTTCGCCAAGGCCATGCGCCAGGCCAACCAGGTGCTGCGCCTGCGCGGCGCAGTATGGCCCGCCACCTTCGAGGCTGCCAAATTGTGGGCCGACCGGGACGATGGCACACGGATACAGGGTGAGACCGCCCTGCGGGAGCAGTCGGGACGCATCCGCAAAGTGGGGCTGGCCCCTGGCAGTGTGTCGGCCATGCCCGAAGCAGTACAGGCCCTGCAAAAAGCCGAGATGATCGTACTGGGGCCCGGCAGCCTCTATTCCAGCGTAATCCCCAGCTTCCTTCCCAAGGGCATCCAGGTGGCTATTCAGCAGTCCCGGGCCAGACTGGTTTACATCGCCAACATCATGAGTGAGCGGGGTGAGACCGAAGGCATGGATGCCTACGACCATTTTCATGCCATCGAACAACACCTGGGCCGCAAACCAAACGTGGTGCTGGTCAACAACACCCGCATCCCCGAGGATCTGCTGGGACGCTACCGGGCCGAAGGCCAGATGCCGGTACGCTTCAACCCCAAGCGTTTCGAGGGCCAGGGTGTGCAGATCGTTGCCGACGACTTCCTCGAGCCCGGTTTTGCCCAACACGACCCCATCCGCCTGGTCAAAACTCTGATGGCGCTGCGCTAGTGCAGCATCGTAAAAGGGTCTATACCGATGACCGGCTGGTTGGAAGGCCCGATTGGGCAATGGCCGATGGTCTAATAGCCGATAGCCTTTGCTGCATCCACTTGATGTTGTGCGAAAGACAGGGTAGGGTGTGGCCTTGAGTCCCCATTTGCTATGGCTCCAGGCTATGCAGTAAACAATCTAAAGGATCTTGTGAGAACGGGAACTTAAAATATGGCGACGCAGCGCTACTCTGTCACTCCGCATCCCATTGAGACCCTCCTCACATGGGTTAAGTCTGGGGAAATTGCTATCCCCGAGATCCAGCGCCCCTTCGTCTGGGAGGCGACCAAGGTTCGCAACCTGCTTGACTCGCTATACCAGGGCTATCCAGTTGGCTATCTGATCGCCTGGCGTAACCCAACAGTCAAGCTAAAGGACGGCACTCCGTCAGTTGGCAAGCGAATCCTGATTGACGGCCAGCAGCGGGTCACTGCGCTCATGGCGGCATTGCTCGGCCGCGAGGTGTTGACCAAAGACTACGAAACGGCACGCATCCGCATCGCCTTCCACCCGCTGGAGGAGCGCTTTGAAGTCGCCAACCCGGCGATTCGCAAGGATGTGTCCTGGATCGAGGACGTGGCGGAGGTCTTTGTGCCGGAGGCCAGTCTTACCGAACTCACCGACACCTACTCCGAGAAAAACCCTGCTGCCGACCGCAAGCGCGTCTCGCGTGTCTTGGAGAAACTCCGGAAGATTACCAACAACCACGTCGGTGTGATCGAGCTGGCCGAAGAACTCGATATTGAGACTGTCACTGAAATCTTTATCCGTGTGAATTCAGCCGGCGCCGAGCTATCACAAGCCGACTTCGCGATGTCGAAAATTGCGGTCAACGAGACCTACGGTGGCAACTTGCTGCGCAAAGCCATTGACTACTTTTGCCACCTGGCAGTAGCACCAGAGTTCCTCTCTCGCATCGAGAAAAACGATAGGGCCTTTGCCGCTTCCGAGTTCTTGCCGCAAATTCGCTGGCTCAAGGACACGAACGATGGGATATACGACCCGACCTATACCGATTTGCTTCGCGTGGCGTTCACATCAGAGTTCGGGCGCGGCAGGCTTCAAGATCTTGTAGCGCTTCTGTCGGGTCGTAACTTCGAGACTAAGCAGTTCGAGGAGGCCGTTGCCGAGGAGTCATTCGGCAAGTTGAAGAAAGGCATCCTCGCTTTCATCAACAAGACGCACTTTGACCGTATCACCATGATCCTTCGCTCGGCAGGCTTTGTGACAAACAACCTGGTTGGTGGTCGCAACGCGGTCAACTTTGCCTATATTTTGTATCTGCGTGGTCGGACAGAGGGCATGGCGGCGGCGGATCTGGAACGCCTAGTGCGGCGCTGGTACGCCATGTCAATTCTACGAGGGCGCTACACAGGTAGCCCCGAGACCGCCTTTGACCTTGACATCCGCCAGATCGAGGCGCGAGGGCCAGCAAATTACGCTGAATCGGTGATCGAGAATGAGTTACCTGATAGCTTCTGGATCGGTATGCTGCCCCAACTCATGGACACGTCGTCTGGCCAGAGCCCGTATTTCCTTGCCTACCAGGCGGCACAGGTGAAACTCGGCGACAAGGGGTTCCTATCGCGCGACATCACTGTACGGGATCTGCTCATGAACCGCAGTGACGAGCATCACGTGTTTCCCAAGAAACGCCTGAAGGCTCAGGGGCTGTCACGCGGTCGCTATAATCAAATCGCCAATCTCGTTTTGGCTCAGAGCGAAATTAATATCGCTATTGGCGACAAACCGCCAGAGAAATACTTTGGGGAGCTGGCAGACCAGTGCAACGGAGGCAAGCAGAAGTATGGCGGTATTACTGATATCGACGAGATGCGCGCCAACCTTCGAATGAACTGTGTACCCGAGACAATGATTGACGGCGATATACCTGACTACGATGCTTTTCTCGATGAGCGCCGAAGATTGATGTCACAAAAGATCAAAACATGGTTCGAGGCACTATGAGGATCGACCGCCTCGAAAACCGGAGCCCTGACAACTGGTTGCGGCGGACGTTCCGCTGCCCGCCCGCCTCTGAACTGGAACGATCACGAGCACAAATGAGCATTGATCTGAGATGATCCCCCTTCTCTTCTCCGATCCAGTGGGCGACGACCACGGTCTGGGCTATGCCTACCCGGCTGCGGCGCTATTTGCCGAGGCTGGTTTTGCCGACCTGACCGGCTTTGAAGCCCTTCGCCGGGGGGAGCGGGTGGTATTGCGGGTCAGGCTCAACCGCTATCCCGACCCTGGCAACGCCCCCCATGGCTTCTCCCTGGCAACCATCGGCATCTTTGTGGACACCGAGTCAGGGGGTCAGGAAGAGCTACCTGGCGCAGGTTTCCGAACCCCCGAAGGGCAGGGTTGGGACTGGGCCTATCTGCTTACTGGCTGGAAAGCCGAAGAACACCGCCCCAATGGTAGCGCGCAGGTTGTACCGATCACCAGGAATGGCGACTGGCTCGAGCTTTCCCCCAGCCTGCCCCCGAGGGACTATGGCTACTACGTGACGGTAGGACTCTACGACCCCTTCACGCCCTGGCACTTCCGTCCGGTACGCCCCGGGGGCGGCACCTGGACAATTGATGGCCCGGTAGGAGCCCCAGCCGCTGTGGATGTGCTCTCTCAAAGCCAGAACCAGGCTTATCAAAGCGGTGTCTTACAGCCAGTACGCGCCATCCAGAACCGTATTCCCTGGGCCGTTCTGAGCGCTGCTCTGGGGGTGCTCTTCATACTGCTGGCTTTTCGTTTCCCCGGGCGTTGAACGAGAGAAAGCGGTTACCTCGAGCCTTTACCCCCAGTACATATCCATGCGGTTCCTCCAGGGTGTACCCTGAGGCTATGCGCGACCTCTTGCTACGGTTGTTGCTCAATACCCTGGCTTTGTGGATCGTGACCCAACTCTACGGTGGCATCTATTTTGCCAGCGGCAGTGGCCTGGGCGATTATCTGCTGGCCGGGCTGATTTTCGGCCTTGCCAACGCCCTGCTCAAACCGGTGCTATTGCTGTTCACCCTACCGATCAATGTCCTGACCCTGGGGCTGTTTACCTTTGTGATCAACGCCGTGATTTTGTTGATCGTGGCAGGTCTAACCCCGCTGAACGTGCGAGGGTTTGGCGAGGCTCTGATTGGAGCCATCCTGCTCTCGATTATCAGCTTTGGACTGAACCTGCTTATCGGGCCTTCGAATCGGCACAGGGCGAGGTGAGCAAAGAAACAGGATGCAACAAATGTAAAGCGAAAGGAAGCGGTGGGCCTATAACCGTAGGCATGTCACCACTCCCCAGCCCCAGCGCGTGACCCTCGACACTCGAACTCTGGTCTTTGCTTTAGCGCGACCCGGTGATGTAGCTCTCCAACTCGGCAATCATAAACTCTTGCTGGGTCATGATGGCTTTTACTACGTCGCCAATGGAAATCACCCCAATCAACTGTCCCTTTTCAATCACCGGAAGGTGACGTACCCGATTACCGGTCATCAGGTTCATGCAGTCCGCTACCGTAGCGTCGGGACTGATGGTGATGAGGTTGTCGGTCATGACCTCCCTTACCAGGGTATCTTTGGAAATACGGCCCATCAGGATGATCTTGCGGGCATAATCACGTTCGGAGAAGATGCCAACCAGTTGGTTGCCGTCCATCACCATCAAGGCCCCTACATCGTAGGCGGCCAGGCGCTCGAGCGCCTCAAAGACCGTTGCATCAGCCGAGATCGCATGAACCATACTGCCCTTGGCCTGGAGCAATTGCCGTACCGTGCTGGTCATACCTCTACACCTCCAAAAAGCTGTTTTTACAGACTGGGACACCGGGTCCAAGTCGGGTTCAGCAGGGCAAAGACCTCCACATCTACCCTATCGTCTCTGAACGCAGGGGTATTGTACCCTGTTCACCCTATAACCCAATAGTGGCGCTTTCGCGGGAGACCTTTATGATCTGCTGCTCACAACCGCCTTAGGGTCTGGGTTGGCCTCGCGCACCGCCAGCGACAGGGTCAGCGCCGGGATGAGCAACAGCCCCAGCACACTCAAGCTCTCGAGTACCCCAAAGCGCTCGATCATCGGCCCTACGGCCCCATACAACAGCCCGGCAAATCCCCAGGTAAAGCCCATCAAAAGCCCCGAGACGGTAGCCATCTGACGCGGTTCGTGCTCCTGGGCCATCGTGACGGCTACCGGCACTCCTGCATTCATCAGCGCTCCAGTCATCGCCAGCAACACCACATAAAACCAGTTTTCCGGTGGAACCATCAGCAAGGCGATATATAGCGGAATGGCAAAAATCATAGTGCCAACCAGCACCCTGCGTCGCCCCAGCCGATCCGACAAGGTTCCACCCACAAAGGCTCCGATGGTTGCCGAAATACTGTAGACGGAGAGTGTAATTGCTACCTGCGCATCTGAAATCCCCCTCTGGTGAAACCAGAACGGGATGGTGGTGGAAAAGCTCATAAACACAATGCTGCGCAGGGTCGAGACGGCCCACAGGCGAGCCACATGTCCACGAAAAACCCGCTGCAAATCCCTGAAGGAAGAGGGCCTGGTTTGCAGCCGGGTGGGCGGAGCCTGGCGCAACAACAAAAAAGCAGGCACCAGGGCCAGGGGAATGAACCAGGCCAGGGTCTGCAATCCCCCCTGGTTTACTGCGGTAAGCGATACAATCGGGCCAAGCGAAATACCGATGTAGCCCCCGGTGCCAAAAAAGCTCATCCAGAAGCCCCGACGAGCCGGATCGGCATACTGGCCCACCAGGGCCGCTCCTGCCGAGTGAAACAAGGCCGAACCCAGCCCAGAAACAGCCAGTACCAGACCAGCAACCCACAGACTCGGGAAAAACCCCAGCAAGCCTCCGCCCAGAGCCATCAGCAGTGGCCCCAGTGCGGCCAGAAGCCGCCGGTCATAGCGGTCGGCTATCAGTCCCGCCAGCGGCTGCAACAAGCTTCCCGTCAAGGCCTGCACCGCTACCAGCAGCGAAACAGCTCCATAGCTCACACCAAAAGCATCCTGCAACCTGGGCAGCAGAGGTGTCAGGAAGGCCCCGAATAAATCGTTGGTAGCGTGAAGCCAGGAGAGTAATAATGGCAGCACGATTCAAAGCATACGGCAGGCGGCTCTTATTAGAAATCCGCCTCAACCACTCCCGAATCAACCATGCCAGCAACCACTGCATGCGGGTTGCTGGTAACAGAACGATGCGAAGCAGTCTGAAACTGCGAACGGCTGGGCATCTCGCAGTGACGGCGGTACCCTGCGATGAATAATGGAAGGCCGTAGACGGTTTTCTTATCAGGTGGCCTGCCTTAGCTTATCCAGCACTTCCCAGTCGCCCGGTTCGACTCCGTACAAAAGCGCCAGGTAGTAGCTCGCCCAGGCCACGCGATACCAGTAGCACAGGGCTTTGGCTAACATGCCCTCAGCCTCGGGCTCGGGGAGTTCAATCAGAGTGTCTACGCGGTTTTCCAGAATTTCCTGGGCGTAGTGCTTGCGCTCATCGTCGCCCGCCAGCACAGCCGCAATGGGATCGCCTTGCTCGTGACGGGCCTCGAGG
>NZ_CALMCQ010000115.1 GCF_937863175.1 uncultured Meiothermus sp.
CCGGACGGTCGGCGAAAAAAGCGTCTCCCTTCGGTCGGGTTCCGAGTCTGGTATTAGATCTTTGTAAAGCCGGCATCATCTTGAATCCGATACAAAGCGTGGGGGTATGGCGAAATACACCGCTTCCGTTGCCCTCGCACCGTACAATAAGCCTTCAATGTTTCGATGGCTCTCCGATCACGAGCGTCAAGAATCCCGGATGCGGGGCTACTACATCCCTTTGCTGGCTCTAGGAGCGGTCGCTAGCCTGATAGGGCGGCTCATGTCTACTGGGCAAACCTGGGTAGACTTTGCTTTCTTGCCGGCTATGACCGTGAGCTTTTCACTGCTGGCGATTTTGTTGAGCCTTCGGCGCATCTCTATCACCACCGTTAAGCTGAGTTTGTTGGGAATAATCTGCGTATATCAGCTGGTTTCACTTTCAGATTATGCCCTGGCGGGCAGACTTTATACCGATGGACTCAGCGCTACAGCCCTTTGGTTTCCGGTGGTGTTTCCGGTAGCCTTTGTATTTTTGCCAGCCTGGGCGGCCCTGCGTTTCTCGGTGCTTTTCTATGTGCTGGCTGTGTTGATCGGCCTGCTGGGTTTATCCATTACTGCAGAAGTTGAACAGCGCGCGCTCAATACCGTGATTCAGTTTTATCTGGCCTGCCTGGCCTTTTTGTATACCCAGGCCATTTATGCCCGCTACCGTGAGCAGTATGTAGACATGCACCAGATGGCCCATACTGATCCCCTTACCGGGATTGCCAATCGGCGCCTTATGCAGGATCTGCTGGAAAAAAGCTGCGAGGCAGCGAGGGCCGATAAAGCCGGTTTTGCCGTGCTCTTAATTGATCTGGATCACTTTAAGCGCATCAATGATTTGTATGGCCATTCGGTAGGCGACCAGGTTTTACGCGAGGTGGCATCGCTTTTGCAGGGGGTTTTGCGCCAGGATCAGACCCTGGCCCGCTGGGGTGGCGAGGAGTTTATGGTTTTGGCCCCCAAAACCAGTATGCTCCAGGCCCAGGAGATTGCCAGGGACATTGCCGAGTCGCTTGCCCGCACCAAGGTGGTGGGACAGTTTGAAGTCAGTGCCAGCATTGGACTGGCAGCATACCGCGATGGCGATAGTAGCGATGCGGTGGTTCGTCGGGCGGATGCGGCCATGTACCGTGCCAAGGCTTCCGGGCGCAACCGAGTTGAAGTCGAGGCTTGAACATGAAAGGCTGCCAAATAACCATATCGGCACGAATAAGGTGGTTCAGGGTTCTACCAGATCAATTACTCCGAGACTGGCCTTGCTGCTGAGGTCGTAGAGGAAAACAGACTGCCCCAGCGCAACCACATCGCCGGGTCTGACATCCGTAATGAAGGTTGCCAGTCGCAAATTGCCGGGAATGTGCTCGAGCTGCGCTCCTTCCGGCAATGGGTTGAACCGCAACCGCTCGAGGACTGTCTCGCCCGTGGCCTGCCCCATATCGGTTGTTTCCACCAGCGATACCAGCTTTCTACGCTGCTCTGGACGTCCACCCAGGTAGCGCAGGTATACCAGCGGTACGGGAACGCCCTCGAGGGCTGAGAAGGTAATTTCACCGATGAATTTTGCCCCGGTGTCCTCGAGTTGGACCGGCTGCTCGAATGGGATTCGGCTGCCTGCCTCCAGCATGCTTTCACCTATCCTGGCTCGAACACCCTGGGGCAGGTGCAAAAGCCGCAGCCCTCCTTTAGAAAGCATCAAACCCATCCCCAGCAAGACCGGGATATTGAGCCTTTTGCCGAGATCAATGGCATCCAGGCCTCCCAGATCAAAGCTGACCGGGCGACTCCCGCTCAGGGTAAAGGTGGCCTTACCCCAGCGGACAAGCGTAGCCTGTTTGGGATTTATCACTACAAAGCTCCCGATCAGTCCTTCCTCGCTGTAAAGCCGTACAGCCTCGGTAAAAGGCAGCATAGCACCCACCTCCAGGGGCACCTGGGTCAGCAGCGTTACTTGACCCGGGAGTTCCTCAATGTGTGCTCCGGTACCGGTGCCCATCAGGAGTAGCCCCCGTAGCAGGGGATTGCCCCACAACAAACCCAGATCTACCAACTGGCCTTCCTTGAGCTCGAGCTGGCGTGGTCCATCTACAGAAGGGGCAAGCAAGGACGCATAGGGCGATGGGAACTCCGTGGTTGAGGCGGGAATTTGTCGCCGCAGAGATAGGGGTTTTTGCCGGTGCCAGAGCCGCTGACCCGCCAGGGCCAGCGGAAGGAGGGCGGCCAGCAACCACCAGCGCCAGTTTCCCTCGGTGCTCAGGGGTAGCGCGGGCGGTCTGGGCAGCTCGAGCCTGGCTCCAGCAGGGGCCAGAATGCTCCATTCCATCTGCTGTACTGCGCTGCCCTCGCTGATACCCTGGTTGAATAGCTCGATTTCTACCTGTTGGCCGGGTCTCAAGCGAATAGGCCCTGCTTCGGTGTTGAAGCGGACTTCCAGCCCCTGTGGAAGATTGTCGAGGCCTACAGTGAGGGCCTCTGTAGCCCATTCGTTGCCTTCCAGGCGGTACTTGAAGGTACTCTTGCCCGCCTGGCTCAACACCATATTCCCGCTGCTTTCCAGTAAGACCAGATGGTATAGCGCACCCGGATTGAATGCCAGGCGGACGGGAATTGCCGCCGGAGTGACCACGGTTCCGGGCGGGCCGGATAGCACCAGAAACCCGCCATAGTTGCCATCGGGCAAAGTAGTTGTGTGGGTCAGGCGAAAACGAAGTTGTTCTTTCTCCAGCACCAGAGCCGATGGCTCGATCTCCAAGCGGCCTCCGGCCTGCTCGAGGTTTTCATCCTGGTAGACAATGGTCAGTGGGGTGCTGGGCCCCAGAACCCGTACCCCCAGCTGCACATTGCGAGCACCGGGCTCGAGTTTGAGGTTACCCAGATCCACCTGGCCAGGCGAAATCGTGGCATGGGCAAAAACCGGCACGACCCCCACCGCTGTGCTGATGGCACAGGCCTGGGGAAAATTAGCGAATGCCCCTTGAATATCCTCAGGCACGGCCCGGCCCAGGCCCGCGTAGTAGAGAAAATCATTAGAACCGCGTCTGGGATCATACTCCTGCAAAATCCGGCTCAGGTTTGGCCGCTGGGGGTCGTTATCAATGCCATCGGTAAGTATATAAACCACATTCCCTACCGCTGGGTCTGTGGGGAGTTCATTGAAGATATTTCGCAGGCTGCGGTACAGCCAGGTGTTGGCCCCCGTAGCCTCGAGGCCACTGATGTAGCCTTCCAGGCCCTGGCGATCTTCTGGCAAGCGAAAACGGGCTGTCGGAGCGGCTCCTTGATTGAAGGGGGTGACCCACACTTCGGCCCGGCCTCGAATGCTCCTTACAAAACTCAACAGCCTCTCCTGGAGCAAGGGGAAAATGACCGCCCGCCCATCCCCCCGGCCCACCATCGAAGCCGAGGTATCTATCAGAAAGCTATAACGAAAGTAGGCGGGGGGACGCTGCTCGGCGGTCTGCGCACTGGGAACGCAATCCTGGGCATGGGTCAGACCCAGTACAAGCGTCCACACGGCAACCATGCGCCCTAAATTCATTACCATGCACTATAGCCAGGCTGGCGGTTAGATTCAAACCGGCAAACCAGCGAAATATACACCCAAATACGGGTTGCATAGAACGGCTCCGGTGCGTTTGTAGATTTTGAAGTTGCTCCACCCTGGAAGGGAAGACCTGTATCGCAGCCGTCAAAAACTGTGAAGCCAGCCTGCAAAATTACAGGTTTATGGCTCCTTGACAAAGCCCCAGCTAGTCACGGCTGGATAAGAGCCCAGCACCTTTACGAAAGAAGCCCGGCGCAACAAGGTAAGCAAGGCCTGGGAGGGACCGGGATCCTCGGCATGGCCCTCGAAATCGGCATAAAAGATGGGGGAGAAGGGGCGGTCGGGGTCGCGGCGGGGGCGGGACTCGAGCTTGGTCAGATTGATGCCCTGATCGGCAAAGGCCTGCAGCGCTGCCAACAGTTCGCCCGGGCGGTGACGGGTGGTGAAGACCACCGAGGTTTTGTAGGGCCTTTCGCGGCGGGGTGAGTCCTCCCGCGAAAGCACAAAAAAGCGGGTGTAGTTGCCGGCGAAGTCCTGGATGGCTTCGGCCACGATCGCCAGACCATAGCGTTCGGCGGCACGGCGGCTGGCAATGGCGGCCAGTCCCGGCTGGGGACGCTCGGCCAATTCGCGGGCGGCTCCGGCGGTGTCGTAGACGGGCTCGGCCTCGAGTTTGTACCGGGCGATAAAGCCATCGCACTGGGCTAAGCCCTGGGGGTGGCTTTTGACCTTGCAGATATCCTCCAGTCGGGTTCCGGGTGGGGCCAGCAGGCAGTGCTCGACCTTCAGTACCAGTTCTCCCACCACGTGCAGGTCGGTCTCGAGCAGCAGGTCGTAGGTCTGGTTGATAATCCCGGCGGTGGTGTTTTCCACCGGAACCACACCGAGATCCACCTCATGGTTGGTCACTGCGGAAAAAACCTGGTGAAAGGTGGGCAGTCCGATGGTCTGAGCATCCGGGAAGGCTCTCAGCGAAGCCTCTTCGCTGTAGGCTCCCTCGGTTCCCTGGAAGGCAATTCGCGTCACGCAGCCCAGTATAAGTTTTTTTCCGGATCCCCCGGTAGTCTCAAAGACCCAGACAAGCGCAACTTTGATCCGGCATAATGGTAAATCGTGTTGAGACTGCAACTTGTCACTGAAGCGGCCAGTTGGAACGAAAAAGTATCTTCGTTGCCCATCAGCAGTGCTTTGCAGTCGTGGGGCTGGGGGGAGGTAAAAAGACTCTCCCGCTGGCAGCCGGAGCGGGTAGCGGTTTATGAAAATGACGAATTGATTGCTGCTGCACAGCTTTTCCGCCGCCGGTTCGCTGGCCCGGTCTCGATGCTATATGCCGCCAGGGGTCCTGCGCTACGGAACATCCAGGACTTGCCCAGGGTGGTCGAAGCGCTCAAACAGCGGGCGGAGGGCGCGGTGTATCTGAAGCTCGAGCCAGAAACCGGCCTGCCCGCCCCGCGAGCGGCCCCAGAATTTCCCCACATGCACCTAGAGGAGACCATTCAACCCGAGTACACCATCTGGCTCGATCTGACCCTGGGGCGTGAGGGCCTCCTCACCAACATGGAGAACATGCACCGCCGCAACACCAGGCTGGCCGAGAAGCGCGTAGTAACTACCATCGAAGGCCCCGAAGCCTTTGAGGAGTTCTGGCCGCTCTTCGAGGAGACCAACCGGCGGGCCAGGCTGTTGCAGCATTCCAAAACCTACTACCAAACGGTGCTCGAGGCCATGAACCAACCGCTGGGTCAGGCTTTCATTTCGATCTCGCGCCTGGAAGGCAAAGCCCTGGCAGCGGGTTTGTTTGTGGCCTTTGCGGGTAAGGTGGACTACCTCTACGGTGGTAGCAGCCGCGAAAACTCCCATGCCAAGGCCCCCAACGGCATGCACTGGGGGGCCATCAACTGGGGCCTGGAAAATGGCTACCGCATCTACGACCTGTGGGGCGTGCCGCGCCAGACCGAGGGCAGCCACGCGGCTGGGATTGACGCTTTCAAGGAAGGCTTCGGCGGCAACCGGGTGCGTTTCCCGGCCTACGATGTTACCCTCTCGCCGCTGTACAGCTTGATTAAACAAGCGCTACGATTACGCAAGAACTGGGTCAACTACCGTACCCGTGGCACCACACGAGATGTGTTGTAAGTTCGCCCACGCCCGGTTCTGCTAAGGCGAGATCCATTTTGAGGTTTGCAGTAGTGTGGCTGATGGTACCGCGTGATACCGCCTGGATTCCTGGTGCGGAGATACTTGCATGCCCCGCCATAGCCCGGGACGGAGGGTTCTCTTTTGGGTTAGAGAAGCGTGAAACGCACCAGGGTGCTGGGGGAAGCCGTGTATCCTGGGTAAAGATGGAGAATAGCCGCTACTCATGAGATATGCAGTCTGCTCCAAGAACCTTTAGCCCTCGGTTCACGCTTCTTAGCGACCTTCCTTCTACCCTCTAGCCGTGGTTCGTCCTGCGCTCATCGCTCTGGGTGTCATCGGGGTGCTCTCGCTGTTTCTGGTGAGCCGTCCGGTTCCAACGCCCGCCACCCCCAACCGAGGGGTGAAGCTCGAGAACGTCCGCCTGACCCTCTACCCCGAGCAAGACCCCAGGGCCCGCTGGGAGTTCTCGGCCACCCTGGTCGAGCAAGACCCTGGCACTCGAGAGGCCCGGGTAACGGGGTTGCAGTCAGGGCAGCGATTTGTGGAGAACCGCCTGGATATGCGGCTTTCTGCCCCCGAAGTGACGATTGACCGGGCGGATAACCTGCGGCTACCCTATGCCACGGTTGAAATACTCAAAGGTTGCTATACCGTCAACCTGGGCCAGCCAGGCGAGATGCCGGTCACGATTGACCAGCGAGAGGGTTTCCGTGCTCCCAGCGTTTTCATTACTGCACCCAGCCTGGAGGTGCGGGGGCGAGACTTCAAAAGCGATTTCGGTATCGAAAACCCCAGTTGGCGCGACCCTATCGAAAAGTTCATCTCGGGCGGGGAGCAGCCTCCCTGCCCTATCGAAGGTGGTAGTTCATGAAACGTATCGGATTGCTTCTTTTTCTCCTGATGCTGGTGGTGCTGGCCCAGAGCAAAGAACAGCGCATCATCACCATTGAAGCGCCTGGCGGACAGCGTTCCGGCAATCTGCGCAACGGCCCCTGGGTCTACGAGGGAGGCCGACCCGGTGGGGTGATTGGCAGGGTCAAAGATCTGGAAATCAATGCTACCCGCGCCACTCTGGAAGCCCCCCAGGGCAAGACCATGCAGGAGGCTGAGGGTGAGCGGGTGGCCTCCTTCGAAGGCAACGTGGTCGTCAAGCGTGACCGCATGACTGCTGGCGGGCCTAGACTGGTCTATCGCGAGACGAATGGGCGTGGCACCCTGGACGGTAACGCCCGGATGCGGCAGGAACCCCGAGACCGCAACAGCGACCCGGTGGAGGTTACGGCCCCACGCATGACCTTCGAGGTGGACACCAACATCTCCACCAGCGAAGGCGGTGTGACCCTCAGGAATGGTCGCCAGGAGGGGCGCTCTGATGGTGTGTACTACGAAGAAGACCGTGGGTTGGCGGTTTTCAATGACGATAGGGAAGTGGTGCTTATCCGCAAGCGCGAAGGCAAGGGCGACCTGGTGATTCGGGCTAGAGAAATTCGTAGCCTGACCGATGAGAAGCGCTTGCTGGCGACGGGCGGTGTGACCCTGGTGGATGGTGACATCACCACTACCGGGGCCAGTCTGGTCTACAACGATAACACCGGCGAGGCCACCATCGTTGCCGGTCGGGTAGGCAACCAGAACGTGCCCGCCCGAAGTGTCAACGCCAGGGAGCGGGCTACCCTGTCTGGTAATTCGCTCTTGCACAATGTCAACCGCTCCCAAGTGCGGGTTCTGGCCCAGCCTCCCCGGCTGCCGGTGAACGATTTCCGCAAGTTGAGTGAGCAACCATAGAACCCATGCGCTGGCCCTGGCTGGTCTCGGGAATGTTGTTGCTGGCGGCGGTGGCCCAGCAAGACCCCGAGCCTTCCTTTCAGACCACCGCCGAAATTGAGCGGCGGGGTAAGAAAATCGTGGTGATTAAGACGGGGCCGGATAACCCCCCCGCCATTATCGAGCTGCGCGACCTTTATGGTGGGGTCATTACCGCGCTAAATTCTGTGGAGAAAACCCTCACTTTGAGTAATCAGAAGTTTACGACCGATAACCTGACCCGTTTCTGGCAGGAGGGCAGAGCGGTGCAGTTTACCGATCTGAAGGTGGGCCAGCAGGTTCGCCTCGAGGCCGCCGAGCAAAACGATGGTTCGCTACGGGCTTTTGACGTGCAGATTGGGGGCAAGCGAGAAGGCCCCTCGCTGAGCCGCTCGCTCTTCGCCGACCCTCCCCCCTTCCGTGTCCAGATCACCTTCGGCGACGATGCCAAGGCTTTTGGGGCCATTGCCCGTGTGGAACAAATCCGTGATGTCAACGACTATGTATTCATGACCGGCGGCACCGCCCGATACATCGAAGAAGAGGATCGCCTGGAACTAAACCTCAAACCAGCTCCCAGGGCCGTGGAAGTACGACAGGGCAAGAGCAAGGCCTGGGGTAGCCGTCTCGATTACGACAACGAGAGTGGCGATGCGCGGGTGGCAGGGCCAATTGAACTCGAGCGTTCCGGCGACAAACCCCTGCAAGGCAGTGCACAGCACATGGTCTATAACGTGGACGACGAAATTCTCCGCTTATTTGGCGGGGTCAAGCTGGTGCAGGACGGTCGTACCTCCACTGCCGATACTGCGGTCGTGCGGGAGAAAGACCGCACTGCCTATCTCTTTGGCTCGAAAGACAGGCCGGTGCGCAGCCAGAACAAGGACGGTTTCGTGGAAGGAGCCCGGGTGCTCTACCACCTCGACACCGGTGATGTGGTGGTGTTGGAAGGGGTTAAGGGAGAGTTTCAAGATCCTTAGAGCGGTTCTGGTACGGACTGCACCCCGGGTTGTTTTGAAAACCGCCTCCGGGTTGCCCAGGTTCCCTGGATGGATAAAACC
>NZ_CALMCQ010000116.1 GCF_937863175.1 uncultured Meiothermus sp.
GGTCTGCTGAACCGGTGCCCCCACTGGGTAGCCTCGCTGACCCCCGACCAGGGCTATCTCATCGCCCAATCGCCTACAGGCCTGCGCTACTTGATTCAACTAGTAGCCCAAACCCCCACCCACGAAGAGGCCTTGCAGGCTGTATTGACAGCCCAGCAGACCCATCGCGCAGATAGGGCCCTCCTGATTGCTGTAAACGGGCAGTATGGCCCGTTGTTTCGGGAGCTTGCTCGAGCCAGCGGGGTTCATCTGTGGACCCTGGAGGAGGTGGACTATCTGATCATGGCTGCCGACCTCGAGTCCAACACCCCCCTGGCCTACCTGGGCCTCGAGGTCAGGCAACCCAAAACCACCCTGGCCCCCCACCCCGCAGCGGTTCGACAGGCCACCCAGGGTTTCTGACCGCCGCTTCCCACCTTGTAGCCAGTACATCACGGTAAAGGTGTCGCTGGCTGCCCAAAGCCGCATGCCTCCGTCTGCCCAGAGCCAGGCGTCGAGGGCATCTGGCGGTGAGGTTTCCAGCCTTCGACGTTCGGCCTGTAGCCTTCAGCTATGAGCTATGGGCTATTCGGTAGACCACAGGAAGTAAAACGGCGCGACACATCCCCTGGGCAGGGTTGGTATAAGCTGTTTGCATGAGCCAGAAGCAAGTTCAGACCGATCACGCACCCCAGGCCATCGGCCCTTACAGTCAAGCCATCGTTGCAGGCGGAATGGTGTTTTGTTCGGGCCAGATTCCCCTGACCCCCTCTGGTGAGCTGGTCGCGGGCGATGTGGAGGCCCAGACCCATCAGGTGATGCGAAACCTGGCCGCAGTGCTCGAGGCCGCCGGAAGCTCGTATGCCCGGGTGGTGCAGACCACCTGCTACCTGGCCGATATGGGCGATTTCCCGGTGTTCAACAAGGTTTATGCCGAGTACGTGCGCGAACCCTTCCCGGCCCGAGCCACCGTGCAGGTGGCCCGCCTCCCTCGGGATGTGAAGGTGGAAGTAGCCTGTACTGCGCTCCTGTGAAGGGAAGCCCGGGATGATCGCATGAAGATCCTTCACCCCACCGATTTTTCCCCGGCTTCGCGGAAGGCCCTCGAGCTGGCGAAGAAACTGCGCGACCTGACCGGGGGTTCGCTCACCATCCTGCATGCCGCCGAACCGCGCTACGCCAGCGCAGCCCATTTTTTTGACACCCAGACCGAAAAAATCTTCGACGAGGCCGAGCAAGCCTGGTCGGTCTTGATGGGGCGGCAACTGGCCGCTCTGGACCCCAACGCCCAGACGGTGCTCGAGCCCCGCAAGCCCATCCCGGTCATCCTCCACCATGCCGTCCGCCACGATCTGGTGGTGATGGGCACCCATGGCGAGGATAGTCTGATGGATCGGTTGCTGGGCACCACCACCGAGCGGGTGATTGCCCAGACTGCCCGGCCCGTTGCGGCCGTATCCAAAGCAGCCGAACCCTCGAGCCTCTCTCGGTTGCTGGTGGGCTGGGGCCCCACGCCAGGCTCCGAGCGGGTGCTGCGGCTGGCCCACCACATCGCCGAGGCCAGCAGGGGAAAAATCACTGTACTGCACGTAGGAGATCCCGGTGAACTCGAGCGGATGAACCAGTCCATCCGTACCCTGCCCCTGGCCCTGGAAGGCCGCCTCGAGGCCAGGGTGCTCTCCCCCGACCCGTCGCCTGCAGCGGCCCTGCTGGGCTTTGCCCACGAGCAGCAGGCCGACGCCCTGTTTGTGGGGCGCAGCCGGGCCGGCGTTTTTTTTGGCTCGGTCACGCGCTGGATTCTAAACCATGCCCCAGTCCCGGTCCTGGTTCAACCCTGAGGAGTCCCTATGCAGATCGAACAACGTCTGGAAAAGCTTGGTATCGTGTTGCCCGAGGTCAAGCCCCCCATGTTCAGTTTTGTGCCCTGGGTGCGAAGCGGTCACCTGGTGTTTGTGTCGGGGCAGGTTTCCAGCCTCAAGGGCAAGCTGGGCCGCGATGTCACCACCGAACAGGGCTACCACGCGGCCCGCGAGGTCGCCATTCGACTAATTGCGGTGTTCAAGGATGCGGTGGGCGATCTTGACAGGGTAAGCCGGGTGGTCAAACTGCTGGGAATGGTCAACTCGATGCCCGACTTTGAGGAGCAGCCCAGGGTTATCAACGGGGCCTCGGATCTGCTGCTGGAAGTATTTGGCGACAGGGGTAAGCACGCCCGCTCGGCGGTGGGGATGGCCCAACTGCCCTTTAGCAGCAGCGTGGAAATCGAAGGGATTCTCGAGGTGGTGTGAGT
>NZ_CALMCQ010000117.1 GCF_937863175.1 uncultured Meiothermus sp.
ACTTCTTCTAGCACGGACCGAACCTTCTACGAAGTGGGATGCCAAAGGCGTTGTATCTGATGGTACGTTTTTGATAGGTTTAAACTTCTGGTTCCTCGATCCCTGGCTCGAGTAAACCCCGGGTTTGAGGGCCGCTCGCTGCCCGACTGGGTTTCTGCGTGTCTATCGCGATGCCCGCCACCCCGACCTGGCAGATTTTGGCCGAGCCGATGGGGGGCTCGCTTGGGTGCGAAGGGCAGTGCATACCCCAGGGCATGGCCATGCAGAACCCATGCTTCCCCGGCCTCGTAAGGGCTGGTGGTGAGACCCACCCGCCAGGCCGATTTGAAAGCTGGCTGGGCCGCTACACCATCCGGTTAGGGGTAGCTCGCAGGATCGCAAACCCAGTAGCGGGGCCACGGTGCTCCTTTCCGATCAGGCCCTGCGCACGATTACCAGCGCGGTGGCATTGTCCGGCGCACCGGCATCCAGTGCGGCTTGCACCAGGGCCTCGGCGGCAGCCTGGGGGCTGGAGGTTCTGGTGAGAATTGCGGCTATTTGCGGGTCGCTCACCTCACCCCAGACCCCATCCGAAACCAGCAGCAACGTTTCGCCTGCCTCCAGGTGGGCAGCAGGGGTGCCCAGCGTGGTTTCCAGCGAAATTACGTAATCCGGCTGCGGCTGGCGCAGGTTGCCCAGCGAGCGCAAAACCTGGTTGCGGTCGGGGTGATGTTGGGCTTCTTCGGGGGTAATCATGCCGCTGGCCACCAGACTGGCTACCAGCGAATGATCCTGGCTGAGCTGCTCGAGGCTCCCACGGATCCACCGATAGGCGCGGCAGTCTCCCACGTGGGCCAGCGCGTAGCGGGTTCCCACCAGCAGCACGCCCGTGAGGGTACAGCCGCCATCACGCCCGGCCAGGGCATCCAGTGCGGCCTGGTTGCTATCCCAGACC
This sequence comes from uncultured Meiothermus sp., assembly GCF_937863175.1. Classification (GTDB taxonomy): domain Bacteria; phylum Deinococcota; class Deinococci; order Deinococcales; family Thermaceae; genus Meiothermus. The sequence goes on from NZ_CALMCQ010000117.1 coordinate 935, forward strand.
AGCCGGATGGCCCAGTCGGCCTGGGCTTTGGGATCGTCGAGGGGGTGGGGCGGACTACCGGCCACAAAAGCCTCTACAGCGGCCTGGCTGGCCACCTCACCGGCAGCCATGCCGCCCATCCCGTCCGAGACGCAGGCCCGCAGCCACAGCGTGGGGTTGCCGTGCGACTGGAAGCGCTCGAGGCGGTAGGAGTAGGAGTCTTCGTTGACCGGGCGGGTCGGGTTGAGGCCCACGCTGGTAGCGGCCCCGAGTTCCAGCACCGGATCGGGCGAACGGCTCAAACCCTTAAGCAATGCGATGGCCTGTTGGGGGGTTGGGCGCTCCTTCACCGAAGCCAACAACTGGTTTAGCACCTGCGGCACCCCGGCCAGGGGAATTCCGCTGAGCAGCAGTGGGCTGGGGCCTTCGGCGGGTAGCGCGGTTCCGCTCAGCAATTCGAACAACAATGCTCCCAACAGGTACACCCCGGTCTTGGCGTTGACGGCGGCCTCGGCCAGGATTTCTGGTGGGGTATACCCCTCGCGCCAGATCAGTCCGGCCCGCTCGCCGAGGCGGGCCAGACGGGGAGGAGGAAGCAGCCCCAAACCCTGGGGGGTGCGCAGGAGGGCTCGAGGTTCCAGGTCTACCAGGGCCAGGCCCTTAAGCTCCAGAAAATACACCAGCTGGGCCAGGGGCTGCACCACCTCGAGGGCCTGTGACAACGAAAGGGGCTGTCCGATGGGATCGCCCTCACTGGCCTCGAGGGCCACCCCTTCGGGGCCTGTGTAGACCAACCTGGGCAGCAGGCGGTGATTGCCCAGCCCAGCCAGCAGGCTGCCCTCCTGCCGGGGCTTGACCAGAAGCCGGGTCTCCCTCTGGCTGGCAGTGATCCAGCCGCCCAGATAGGCGCTGCCTGCCGTAAAGGTCAGGCTGCCCCAGGTGTGGGTGGAGCCAGGGCGGAGTTCATGGTTTTCCACCGTGGAGGGCAGGATGGTTTCCTCCAGGAATTCCCCCTCTGGTGCTGCTGGTGGGGGAGTGGGGGGTTCCATTGCAGCGGGGGCGACCTCTTCCTCGGGAGGGAGGCCCATGTCGGCATGGGTCATGCCCTCGGCCTCGGCTTGCAGAATCTCCTGGGTGTCCTGTTCGTCCACAGGACGCTCGTCTGGCATCTTAGCCCTCCTTAAAGACCAGGATCACATTGCCAAAGGCCAGCTCGTCGCCATCCTTGATCTCGCTGGGCTCGACTAGGCGGGGGGAGTAGGCATCCTCCCCGGCCCGTTTGATGAACACGCCGTTGGTGGAACCCAGGTCGCGCACTTTCCAGACCCCATCAAAAAACAGTTCCGCGTGACGGCGCGAGATATTTTCGGCCCCGGCCACCCCGGTCAGGTCAATTTCTACCGGGCCGGTGGAGGCATCGAAGCGCCCAACCACCAGGCGCGGGCCTTGCAGGGGAATGGTGTCGGTGGTGAGGGCGCCAAAGCGCTTGAAGATGAGTTGGCCGGGCCGGAAAGCGGATGCTGCAGGTGTCGCGGGTGTGGGCTCGGTGGGCGCGGCTTCGGGTGCCGGCTGGGTCTCGGCGGGTGTGGGAGCTGGAGTCTCGGTAACGACAGGTTCTGGGGCCGCAGTCTGGGTGACGACGGGTTCTGGGGCTGGAGCCTGGGTGGCTTCCGGGGTAAGCTCGACCCCGCAGCTTTCGCAGTACTGGGTTCCATCGGGATTCTCGGTTCCGCATACCTTACACACGATCATGGAGTACGCTCCTCTCTTCGCCGTTCGCGGGTCAGGCGAACGATACCACCAAAACACAGAATCAGCACGGCGACCACAATGCCGCCGGGCTCGAGAATTTCCCCCTGGGCGGGGTCGGCCCAGCGAAAAGCCGCCACCAGGCCCAGAATAATGGCCAACGGGACGCTCAGGCGTTCCAGAAGCAATACCCCCAAATAAACGGCCCCCAGGATGACGGCTGCCATGGCCCCCTGTTCGGGTAGCAACATATTGTTGTAGATGAGCAGCCCCACGCCTCCCAGCACTCCCAGGGGCAGCAGCCAGACCACCTGGGTTACCAGAAAGCTCAAAGTGTAGAAAACCCCCAGCACAATTGCGGAGTAGAACCCGGCTCGCAGCCAGGGGAAGGCCTCAGGGAAGCCAGGCACCAGGGTATTGAAGTCGCGCTGTAGCTGCTCGTCCACTGGCTGCAGGAATGTTTGCAGCGTGAGGGGACGCACCTCGAAGAACACATAAAACAGGGCCAGAAAAGCGACCAGCGTGAGCAGGTTGAGCCGGAGGTTGAGCAGTCTGGGGGTCGCCGACCGCGCTGGCGCTGGATCGGGGGTTGGGTTTGGGGTGGGGGTGGGGGGTGGTTGGGGTTGGGGAACCGGTCTGGGGGCGGGCGCTGGGGCTGGGCGTTGGACGGGAGCCAGGGTGAAGCGGGCCTCGAGGTGGTTGCCGGTGCGGAGCTGTACCTTAACTTGCTGCGGCTGAAAGCCCCTGGCGTCGGCATACAGGGTATAAGCCCCCAGGGGTAATCCCCGCAGGTCGGTGTCACCCTGTACCACCCGCTGGAAGTTGTTGGGGCCTTGCAGTCGCACGGCGGTCTGGGGCGGGCTCACCCGGATTGAAAGGCTGCCGGTAGCAGGGATGGGGGCCGGTGCGGGTTTAGGCGCAGGGGCGGGTCGGGAACGCCCTCCCTGCAGCAAGCTGCGGAACTCGGCTACACTTTGTGGGCGCTGGTCTACGCGGATTTCCAGCGCGCGGTTGACAGCGGTCTCGAGGCCATCGGGGGTCTCGCGCGGCAGCCGCAGGGGCTGGTTGCTCTGGATCCGGTCGGTGGCGGCAGGGGGAACCTCCCCCAGCAGCGCATGGTAAAGGGTGGCTCCCAGGGCATAGATGTCGGTATAAGGGCCAAACTTGCCGGCAGTGCCATACTGCTCTAAGGGTGCGTAGCCAGGTGTGACCAGACGGGTGTGGCTCACGGTCTTATTGCGGGCAAACTGCCGCGCCGAACCAAAATCAATCAGCACCACCCGGCCATCCTGGTGCAAAAACACATTGTCCGGCTTGATATCGCGGTGCAGCATGCCGGCCCCATGCACCACTTCCAGCGCCTCGAGCAGCTTAAGCGCAATACCCTGCACCTCGCTGGCGGAAAGCCGGCCCTGCTTCTCGATTCGCTTGCCCAGGGTCTGGCCCTTCAAAAACTCCATCACCAGGTAAGCGGTGCCATTCTCCTCGAAGATATCGAAGACCTGCACAATACCCGGATGGTGGAGCTTACGGGTGACCTCGTACTCCTCCTCGAACTTGTGCATGATCTCCAGGAAGCCCGCCCCGGCCAGGCCGGTCGAGGGCAGTATCTGGCGGGAGTTGGGCCGGCGGGAGGTGCCCTCGGGAAAAAGTTCCTTTATGGCCACGGGCCGGTTCTCGTGGGTATCGGCCCCCAGATAGGTGATGCCGAACCCTCCCTGTCCCAGCACCTTACCCAGGGTGTATCGCCCGTTTTTGAGCCGGGTGCCCAACGGCAGGTGGTGTACCCCGTGCAGGTCTACCCCCATCCCGCAGGCCGGACAGGCGGTGGCCTGGGGCGGTAGGGGTGAGGCACAGTAAGGGCAGGGTACCATGTTAAAGCAGGGGAGAGGGGGAGCTAGGGAGAGGGGGGAACGGCATCATCGCACGATCCAAGGGGTAGGGTTTTGAATCATGATTACCAGTTTGCCGATCACATTGTTATAAATGGTTCGTAGGTCGGCTCTTGCAGAAGAATTCAGGTAGTCGCAGGCAGCGGCAAAGTCGAGCCAGGTTTGGGTTTCGGCTGCCTCGGCCTCGGCATCGTTGAGCTTGGCCACAAAAGCTGCCTGGTAGCGTCTTTTACGCCAGGCTTCGGCCAGATTGCCGCAGACCGAGCGCGAGGAACGCCGGATCTGGTCGGTCAAAGCGTAGCGCTCCTCCGGCGGAAACTCTTTACTCAGGGAAAATACAACCATAGCCGCCTCAAACGCCATTTTGTATACATCCAAATCCCG
>NZ_CALMCQ010000118.1 GCF_937863175.1 uncultured Meiothermus sp.
GCTGGACATGGTGCAGGAGGTGGTGGACGCGCTGGACGCTGGGTTGGCCGAGGGCGAGACCTTCGAGCAGTTCCAGAGCCGGCTATCCCTGCGGGTGCAAAAGGCCTGGGGCGGCCAGAGCCCCCATCGGCTGAAAACTATTTTTGACACCAACATCCAGATGGCCTACGGCGCGGGGCGCTATAAGGCCGCCGACGAGCTGCGGGCCGAGCGCCCCTACTGGGGCCTGGCGGTGGTGCTGGATGGCCGCACCTCGCGCATCTGCCTGAACCTGGCGGGGGTGGTGCGGCCGGCGGACGATACCTTCTGGCACACACACACCCCGCCACTCCACTTCAGATGCCGGACCGCACTGGTGACATTTAGCGCAGAGCAGGCCGAGGGCCGGGTGACCCGGATGGTGCCCTTTCAGCCTCCGATGGAGGGCTTTGGCAGCCCGCCGGGCCGCCGGGCCTGGAGCCCCGACCCCGCCGACTACCACCCCGAGCTCTGGGCGGCCTATAACCGGCTGCGCGCCGACGATAGCCCGGCAGTAGAGCACGAGCGGGCCAGGCCCGGAGTGCATTATCAACGGGCTGTAACCCATCTGTCAGCAACCGATCGCGAGACCGTACTCAGAGCGCTTGACAAGGCTAAAGTGCTGGGCTTTCTCGAGCGCAGATCTCTTGGCGACATCAGAATATTAGAGCGCCTGACCGATCCCCTGGACGGAGGGCTGGTTGGCGGTGATTACGACCCGCGCACTCGAAGCATACGCATCTCGGCGGAGCGGCCCCGGCTGAAACGTACTTTCCGGTCTGGCGACTGGGGCGCCGTCGAGCGGGTCTCGGATGTGGCCCCCAACCCAGTGCAATCTATGCAAAAATCACTGGCTCACGAGCTAACTCACGACCTCATCTGGGCGTGGGCAGAGGCCCTCGGCAGCTTTCCAGCGGTGGAGCAGGTTGTGCGCCCCGTATTTAACCGGGCCAACCCGGTGTCTGCCCGGGCGGGCTTTAGCTGGCGCGAGTATCTTTGCGAGACCAATGTCGCCTATATCTACCACCAGGAGCTTTTGCGCCGGCACGACCCAGCGGGCCGTGCTATAATTGGGCAGATGCGCGAGAGGCTGGGGATTCCGCTATGACCACGACGACCCGAAAAACCCCCCGTGAGTTCGGCCAGGAGGTCGAACATCTGCGCGAGTCTGGCCGCTGGTCGCCACAGGAGTACCGCCGCCTGCGTGCCGAGGCGGTTGAGCTTTTTGGCCGCAACTCTGGTATTCTGGACGCTCTGGCCGCCGAGACAGACCCCGAATGGCGCGACCAGGTGATTGCCCCCTTCCCAAACCCCCAGTAAACCGCTAAACTGAATCTAACCTAACCAGCCCTGAACCCAGGGCTGGTTTTTTTGTTGCTTACAGGAGCGCCATGCAGCCCGAACCCCGCCAGAACCGCAACCCCGACACACTGCACCCGAATTTCCGCCCCGCCTTCGAGCGCTGGCGCGAGGCCGCCAACGCCTGGCTGGCCACAACCTACGGCCAGGGCCAGGCCAGCGTGCTAATCGTAGAAACCTTTCGCACCGCCGAGCGGCAGGAGTGGTTGTGGAAAATCGGCCGGGTGCGTGGCTACGGGGTTTTTGGGCGGCCCGTGACCTGGACCACCGACAGCGCCCACGAAATTGGCCACGCGGTGGACGTGGTGCCGCAATTGCGCCAGGGCCAGCGTTGGGTGGCGCGCTGGGACCTGCTGGCCGAACTCTATAAAGCCGTGCCACCAGGGCAATACGGCCTCGAGACCATCCCCGGCGAGCTGCCGCACCTGCAGACGCGCGGGCTGCTGCGGGAGGGCGTGGTGCCGTTTGCCCGGCGCATGGGTCTGAGGTTCAACCAGGTGGTGCGTTCCACCTGGCCACAACAACAGGAGGTAGCATGAGCGATACCCTCGAACGCACCACCCAGCTCCTGGGCCAGCGCCTGGCCCAGGAGATCGTCAACAACGCCTACGCCCAGGCCAGTCTGGAAGCCGCCCAGGAGCGCGAGAAGGCCCTGGAACAGCGGGTAAAAGACCTTGACCAGCCGGAGGTAACCGGGGCGTGAGCCAGATGCGGCTGCAAGTGCTGGTAGACCTGGTGGATCGCATCACCGGGCCTGCCGGGGCTATTCAGCGCTCGCTGCACGGCATTGAGCGGGCCGCCCACCAGGCCGACCTGGCAATGAACCGCCTGCAGACCGGGGCGGTTATCGCCGCTGCCGGAATAGCCGCTGCCGCGCCGCTGGTTCTGGCCACCAACGCCGCCATAGGATTCGAGACCGCGATGGCCGATGTGCGCAAGGTGGTGGACTTTACCCCCGAGTACCCGCCCGAGCGGCTGACGGCCCAGCTGGTCAACCTGTCGCGAGAAATTCCCATCAGTGCCGCCGGTTTAACTAACATCACCGCCGCCGCCGGTCAGGCCGGGGTGGAGATCTCTAACCTGACCCGGTTTACCGAGCAGGCGGCTAGGGTCAGCACGGCCTTTGATATGACCACCCAGCAGTCCGGCGATGTCCTGGCCCGGCTGAGCACCGTTTACGAGCAGAACCTCGATTACGTATTTCAGTTGTCCGACGCGGTTAACCACCTGTCTAACCGGATGGCCAGCACTGCGCCGGACATTCTGGAGGTGCTGTCCCGAGTCGGGTCCTTGGGTAGACAGGCGGGAATGAGCGGTGAGCAGGTAGCCGCCCTGGGCAGCGCCATGCTCTCCACCGGCGCCGCACCCCAGATCGTCAGCACCAGCCTGAACGCGATGATCCGCATCCTCAGCACGGCCACACTGGGGGAAAAGCGGTTTCAACAAGGCCTCGAGGAGCTAGGCTTCACCGCCGAGGGTCTCGAACAGTCCATGCAGCGCAACGCGGTTGGTACCATCATGAATGTGCTCCAGGCCGCCAACCAGGCCCAGAGCCCGGTGCGGGCGCTCTCGCAGCTTTTCGGCGCCGAGTATGGCCCCAGTGTATCCCGGCTGGCGGGCAATCTCGGTCTGGTGCGTCAGGCCCTGGGTTATGTCTCCGACACCACCCAGTTTGCCGGATCGGTACAGCAGGAGTTCATCACCCGTAGCGCCACCACCGCCAATCAGATGCAGCTATTGCGCAACGACCTCGCAGCCATCGGCATCACCATCGGCAACTACTTCCTGCCGCCCCTGCGGGCGGTGGTGGGCTGGCTGCGCAGCGGCGCCGACGCGGTGCTGAACCTGGCCCAGCAGTACCCCGGCCTCACCCAGGGCATCGGCTTTGCCGTGGCCGCCCTGAGCCTGCTGGTCATCGGCGCGGGCGGTCTGGTGATGGCCCTGGGTGCCCTGGGCTTTGCCACCAGCTACGCTTCCATCGGGGTGCTGACCCTGCGCCAGACTTTTGAGGTCGCCCTGCTGCGGGCCTGGGATCTGGCGGGGGCATTAGACCGCCTGATTGCCCGCTTCTGGGCCCTGGGTGGCCCCCTTGGGGCGGCCAGAGCGGGGGTGCTGGCCCTGGCGGGGGCCTTCCGCGTCCTGACCCTGGCCATGCTGAAAAACCCGGTGGTGCTGATTGCGACGGCAGTAATAGCCCTGGGCGCGGCCTTCGTCTGGGCCTGGAACCGCGTGGCCCAGTTCCGCGACCAGGTGTGGCAGGCACTCTTCCCCTTGATACTGGGCTGGAACAATTTCCGCGCCGCCATCGCCGGCCTGGCGGCCCAGTTCGGGCCAGTGGGCGAGTTTATCGCCGCCGGCCTGGGCCGGGCCCAGCTTGCCCTGGGCGATCTGGCCTATGTCTACGGGTTTGTGCTGGGCTTCCTCTTCACCTTTACCATCGGGGTCTTCGCCCGCATCGGGGCGGCCATCCTGCAGAGCCTGATCGGCTGGGTGACTATCGTGCGCGGCCTGCTGGAGGTGATTGTGGGCCTCTTCACCGGCAACTTCGACCGGGCCCGGGCCGGGGTAAGCGTGATTATGGAGGGCGTGCTGCAGGTCATCACCGCGCCCCTGCGGGTGCTGGGCCAGGATGCGGTGGACTGGGGCCGGAACATCATGATCGGCCTGGCCACCGGCATTGCTGACGGCCTGGCCTGGGTGCGAGCCAAAATAACCGAGGGGGCCGAAGCCATCAAGGGCTGGTTTAGCAACCTGATGAAATTCGGCAGCCCCAGCCGGGTCTTTGCCGGTTATGGCCTGATGCTTTCGCTGGGCCTGGCCCAGGGCATTGAGTCGGGTCTGCCCCATGTGGCCGACGCAGTAGCGGCAATGGCGATAGAGCCCCAGATGCAGATCGCCCAGCCCCTGGCCGTGCCCGCCCCGCCGCAGGCCCAGCGCGCCGCCCGGCAGGCCCCCCAGGTGCATATCACCATCGAAAATATCCATATTGGTGCCGGCCAGTCGCCCCAGCAGGTGGTGGAGGGCCTGCAGTCGGCGCTGCGCGAGGCGGTGCTGCTGGCCTTTGAAGAAGCGGCCGTCGAGGAGGGTTATGGCCCGAATTCCTGACCCCTGGCGGAACCCCGAGATCTGGGAGACCCTGGTATTGCTGGGGCCGCAGGGCCGGGTCACCATCCCCAACGTTACGGTCAATGTGCGCGGTGGGGGGCTGGAGGAAGACCATGCCCCTAACCCAGGCAACGACGGCGGCGAGCGCACCATTCTGGGCTACCGCGACGCCGAGGTCGAGGTGGAGGCCGTGGCCGATACCCAGGCCGAGCTCGACAATTTGCGGGCCGTCCTGGAGCTCTACCGCAACCGCCGGGGCCAGCCGCCCAGCGTGCTCCAGGCTGCACACCCCAACCTGCAGCTACATGGCGTGCGCCACGTCTATCTCTTCGAGGTGGAAAGTCCCGACTTTAGCCGCGATACCGGTTTTGTGCTGCGCTTCAAGCTGCGCGAGTGGCAGGCCAGCGAGCGGCGCAATACCGAAAAGACCAGCAAGGTGGGCGACCCGCCCCCCGGCGGCGCGGGCACGGCAGCCCCCGGCGGCAACCAGACCAGCGCCCAGAAAGCCGACCAGAACCGGCCCAGCGTAGCGGGGCTGGGCAGGGTCGAGCAGGGCATAACCGACGGTTCGGCTGCTGCCAATAGACGGCTGGGAAGGTGAGACAATGGCCCTGCTGCTCGCCAACACCGCTCCAGTCTCCGAGGGCCGCATCACCCTGCCCCGCACCGGCCGCCTGACGGCCAGCCTGCGCCTGGCGGTTACCAGCGCCCCAGTCAGCCGGGGCGAGGCTGTCACCCTGCGTTTCGAGACCGGGGAAAGCCTGGCCACCACCTGCCTGGACGTGGGCCGGGACGGGGGCTTCTGGCGGCTCTACCTGGTCGGCGGAGCGGGCGGGCTGGACCGGCTATTACGGCCCAAGTTCTACGAGGGAATTCCGGCCCGCACCGTCCTGCTCGACCTGTTGCAGGAGGTAGGCGAGACCCCCGGTGAGGTTGACGCCCCCGAGGTGCTGCTGCGCTACACCCGCTACGCTCACCCGGCCTGGGAGGAGCTAAGGCGGCTCTTGTTGCTGCTGCAGGGGCGCACCTGGCGCATACAACCAGGTGGACAGGTCTGGGTGGGCCGCGAGACCTGGCCCGCCTTTGCTCAAAAGCTGCGCGCGGTGCAGTACGACGCTGCCCAGCGCCGCTACTGGTTCACCCTGGTTCCGGCGCTGCAGCCGGGAGTGCGCCTGGAGGGCTCGGTGGGCGGCCACGAAATCCAGTTCGGGCCGGTCGAACGAGTGGTTCATCACATTGGCCGCGCCAACCGCACCGAGGTGTTCTGTGGCAACTGAGCGGCTCAAAAGGGCGTTATTGAAGCTGGTGAGCGACCAGCGGATAGACTCGCTGGCGCTCTACCCCTGCCAGGTGCTGCGCGACCACGGCGATATGCGGCTCGACCTGCAGCCCGACCGGGCCGATCTGCCGTTGCTGGTGCACATTCCCCTGCGCACCATGCTGCCGGGGGTAACGGTGCGGGTGCGGCAGGGTGCGCGGGTGCTGCTGGGCTTTGAAAATGGCGACCCCAGCCGGCCCGTGGCCACCCTGTTCGACGGCGGGGCCCTGGAAAATCTGACCATTCACGCCCAGACCTCCATCACTCTTCAGACTCCCGATCTGGACCTGGGCGACGAGGGCGGCACCGGGGTGTTGCGGCAGAATAAATCGGTCACCTGGGTCTTTGCGGCCCCGGTGGTGCCCGGTGTGCCGGTTAGCGCTGACCCGGTGGCGGGGGGCTCGAGCATCGTAAAGGCGGTGGGCTAGATGACCGATTTGGGCACCGACTACAGCCTGATTGAGCGCCGCCTCAAGACCGGCCTGGACAACCTGCGGGGGGCCATCCTGCGACAGCTACAAACCCCACGCGGGGGGCTGTTCTACGACCCCGGCTATGGCTTCGATCTGCGCGAGGCGGTAAACGCGCCCTGGAACGCTCAGACCAGATACCAGCTCGAGACTTTCGCTCAGGCCGCCGTGGAGCGCGACCCCCGGGTGCTGGAGGCCGAGGTGGAGGCCAGGCAGATTGACTTAGAGCGCATCCGGCTGACCATCCGGGGCCAGACCGCCGCCGGGCCGTTTGCGCTGGTGATTGACGCTACTGCCCTGACCGTGGAGGTGCTGCGTGCCGACGCTTGAGCAACTACTGCAACCCCGCAACCAGCAACAGGTACTGGCGCGGCTGCTGGCCATCCTGCAGACCAAGGGCTACGGACCTAACGACTGGATCGCTGGCTCGGAGCAGCGCACCCTGATCGAGCTGCACGCCGAGGGCATGGCCGAGCTAGAAGCCCTGCGGGTTGCCATCACCCGGGGCGGTTACCTGGACACCGCCGAGGGGGCTTTCCTCGACCTGCTGGGCTTCAATGCCTACAGCCTGCTGCGCAAAGAGGCCACCTTCGAGCGGCAGCGGTTTACCCTGACCTGCCTGTCTGGCTTCGGCCCCTATAACATTCAGGCTAACCAGCTCTGGGCCGGAATTGGCGACCTGCGCTTCAATAACCTGGTGGGCGGCCTGCTCAACCCCGGCAGCACGCTCTCGCTGGAGTTCCGGGCCGAATCTACCGGCACCGCCTACCGCATCGCTCTGGGCACCGGCACCACGCTATTCACGCCTCTGCCCGGAGTAACCATTACCAACGACCAGGTAATCGAGGCGGCCATCAACCGCGAAACAGACGCGCTATTCCGCGAGCGCTGCCGGCTGCGCTGGGCCGAGCTGGGCTACGGCAGCACTGCTGCCGCGTATCAATCCTGGGCGCTCTCGGCCGACCCCAGCATCACCAAGGTGCGGGTGCTGGATCAGAACCCGCGCGGGCAGGGCACGCTCGATGTGGTGCTGTGGGGCGAAGGTGGCCTGGGTGGGGCAGCGGTGGCGGCTGCCAACGCCAGCATTCAGCAGCGCAAACCGCTAACCGCCAATGTTGCGGTCTACGCGGCCTCTGCAGTCGGTATTTCGGTGACCGCCACCATCCGGGTGCGCAGCGGCTTTCTGGCGCAGGCCCAGAGCCAGGCTGCCGCCGGTCTCTCGGCTCTGCAGCTAGCCCTCCCGATTGGCGCTACAGTCTTTCGCTCAGCCATTATTGAGGCCCTCTTTGGCCCACATGTTGCCGATGTTGCCCTGTCACAGCCCGCCGCCGACCTGACCCTAACCAGTATCCAGGTCGCCCAGTTTACGTTCAGCCCGAGCTGGCTCGAGGTCTAAACATGTCCGAGATTGCTCTTTACCGCATCCGCCTGCTGGAAGACTGGCTGCGCGACCGCTCGCCGCCGTGGTTCCAGGGACCGGAAGCGGGGCCGCAGATTGAGGGGCACGGCAGGTTGTTGGACGAACATGCAGAGTGGGTGGCCACCGCTATTCGGGCCCGCCACGCCGAACTGGCCCCCGAAGACGCCCTCAACCTGCTCGGGGCCGAGCGCGGCCTGACCCGCTACCCCGGCGAGTCGCTGGAGACCTGGCGGGACCGGGTGCTGGGGGCCTGGGAATTCTGGACCTGGGCCGGCACCGAGCACGGGATGCAGACCGCCCTGGCTCAACTCGGTTACAGCTCAGCGATTGTGCCACGCTGGCTATCGGTTCCGGCCGACTGGTCGGAATTCGACGTTTTCATCTACCCGGCCCGCAGGAGCTTTGATGGGTCGCCAGCCGAGCGCCACCGCATCCTCTCTATCATTGGCCAGGTCAAGGCCGGCCACACCCGGCTGCGCCAGCTCACCTACGTCAGTTTTGGACCCCTCACCTGGGACCCCCCGGGCCTGACCTGGGACCCGCCCGGCCAGGTCTGGGGCGACGCTCCCGTTCAGCTTTTCCCGTAGGAGGAATGAATGCCAAAAACCCTCACCCCCGTCTCTGTCTTTCCGTCCAGCATACCCAACTTTCCCCTGGCCGGCGCAGGCGAGCCAGTGGCCATCGGTCCGCTGGAAAGCGCCGTGCAGGCGGTACTCAACCGCACCGAGCACCTGCACACCAGCCGACAGGTGGTCGAGACCACCGGCGTCCGGCGCATCCAGCGCGTGGTCAGTCTGACCGCGCTGCAAAACCTGGCCGGAATGGCCGACGGCGACACGGTGGACGTTGAAGGCTATGGACGTTATCGCTTGTACAACCCCAGCGCCCTAACCGCCGACGGCCTGTGGATTCTGACCGCCACCGGCGGAGGCCGCTGGGTGCACACCGCCTACCTGATGCGCGGCGCATCCAACGCCTGGGCCATGCTCGACAGCGGAGGCAGGCTGGCGCAGGATGTGCGGGATGCAAGCATCCTGACCCAACACATTGCTAATCAGGCGGTAACTTCTGCCAAACTGGCCCCCGGCAGTGTGGTGGGCCATTTGGGCTACACCCCGCTGAATAAGGCGGGAGATATCATGACCGGACCGCTCAACATCAACAATGAGCGGCTGTTCAATGTGTTTGTGAGCCAACACGATACGACCGTTCGCTACTATTATCTAGGCCGTATTGAAAGCGGATCCGGAATCCTAAAAATAAACGGCATCTTGGGAGGCCACACCATTGGTCAGGGTCGAGCCAATGTCGATTTGCAATTTGCATTTCGCGATGGCTTCCGTGCCGATGGTTACATCATGGGCACAGTAGATCGCGCCGACGTATTGGTAAGAGACGGCGGCGACGGCTGGGCGTATGTTTACCTGGTTACTAAACAATATGCATTAGTCAACTTGGAACTCTCTTCATCCCATATTGCACAACAAATAACGTACGACGGCACATATTCGACATCTGCGCCTAGTGGAACTACTCTGTATCAGTTAAGCGACGATTTTACTAACAACACGCATCCCAACACGCTAAAAATGAATAATGGAGTGCTGCAAGCCCGATACGACCACGCAAACAGATTTTCGATTAGTGAACATGCCCCCCAGGCGGTAGGCATAAGTCCCGGTGGCATTACAGATTTGGCTATAGGAAGGATAAATGTTCCCGCCGGAAAGAGTTTGTATATCCGTCGGGTGCGCTATATGTTCTTAGATCCATTGCGATTGAGGATCGGCACTTCTCAAGCTGTTTGGACAGCAAGCAATGCGAATATGGATGCAGACGTAAATTTTGCGATATTTGCGGGTTCAGGAACCACTGATTTAAGTATAGTTGTTACCAATGTAGGGACGAGTAACCAAACTTTGTTTTATGCTCAAGGGGTGTGGGTAGAGTTTGAAATCCGTTAGGAGGCTGCATGAATACTGCAATCAGTAAACTGCTACCCTACTCTGAATCAGGCATCGTCAGCCGCCACAGCGACGACACGCTAATCATCAGCGGCTTCCGCAACGATATAAACCTCGAGGCGCTACAAGCCGAAATCGAGGCCGAATGGCTCGAGCTTGCCAAGGAAGAGGCGGCCATTCAAATCAAAAACGCCCTAACCGCCGCCCAGGAATCCCGTCGCCCAGCAAATTTCTCTGATCTGACTGTCAAACTACAGCTCGGCAGAATCACCCCTGCCGAGCGTGAGCAGTTGAATGCCTACTACGACGCGCTGGATGAGCTGGAGCGGGAGGCAAAGGCGCTGCTCCAGAAGCTGGAAAAGGCCGAAAGCGTAGAAGTGGTAAATAAAATCCCTTGGCCGGAATGGGTAGGGTGGGAGGCGTTGCCGCTCCGGCTCAAGCTGGAGGTGGAGCAAACTTATCCTGAAGCTTCTAATAAATGACTTATTTATCTCATGCGTATTTCACTGGTTGCTAATCCATTCAAAGCCAAAACTGGTGACATTTAGCGTGTTTCTCATCTTTCAAGTGGTGACATTTAGCGTGGCGTAAAATGGGCAAATAGCGTGGCGCGTGACAAACACCATTTGCAGATAATGGAAATTACGCTGCTTAATCCGCCTTTCTGATGCAACAAAAGGATCCTCTGGCAGGGTCTTAATACTTGGAGGCATCCCCTCCAACTGATAGATTTCTGGGGTGGATCGGGCCGGAATCATCTTCGTCGGGCTCTCGGCTTTGGGGTTTGCTACCCTCGGAATCTTTGGCAAAATCGCTTTCGGTTTAGGCTGGTCGTCCTCCGACTTGCTCTCCTGGCGGATGGCGCTGGCAGCCGTTCTGGTCTGGGGCTGGCTGCTGTGGCGTGGGGGGTGGCGCTTTCGCGCCTCCGAGGCTCTGGTTCCTTTTTTGCTGGGGGCGGTGGGCTACGCGACCCAGACCACCCTCTATTTCGCAGCGTTGGAGCGCCTGCCGGTGGGGGTACTGGTGCTGTTGCTCTATGTCTACCCGGTGTTTGTGGTGTTGCTGGCCTGGATTCTCGAGCGCGAGCAACCTACCCAGGCTGCCCTGCTGGCGATAGGACTGGCCTTGTTGGGTATTGCCCTCACCACCGATCTTTCGGGGCGGGTGGGGCTGTTGGGGGGGCTGCTGGCCCTGGCCTCGGCTGCCGTGTATGCAACCTATTTGCTGGTGAGTGCGCGGGTGAGCCGGGTCACCGATCCGGTGGTTACCTCGGGTTATGTGTTTATAGGGGCGACCCTCTCGTTTGCTGCCCTGGCTCTGCTGGATGGGCAGCTCAAAATTCCCGACAGCCTGCCAGACTGGGGCCTTGTCTTGGGCATCAGCACGGTCGCAACGGTCTTTCCGGTGATTCTGATTTTTGTGGGTCTGCGCCGGATTCGTGCGACCCAGGCCTCGATTGTTTCGATGCTAGAGCCCCTTTTTACCATTGCCATGGGTGTGCTGATCCTGGGAGAGCGCCTGGGCCAGGCGCAACTGCTGGGTGGGGTTCTGGTTCTGCTCTCGGTATTTATCCTTCAACGACGTTGAGCTTTTTACGCTTGGTGGCAAGGGCTCGAGTCATCTGCTTGTGGCAGGGCTGGCACAGCGTGCGCAGGTTACCGGGCGCGTGAGTGCCGCCCTCCACCACCGGCAGGATATGGTCGGCCTCCCACATATCCGAGGGCTTCTTCCAGGCTTTGCGGGGCCGCCAGCTCTTAGGCAGCTCTGAGGCAAAGCCGTGAAAGCCGCACCTGGAGAGCCTCTCGGCCAGTTCAGCGTACTGGCCTGCCAACCCTTTGTACTCGGCAAAGCGGTAGAGGTTTTTGTGCAGCCGGTGGCCGCGCCCGATCTGTGCGGCAGCCTTCCACAGGTTCATCAGACTGCTCTTGAGCTTGCGGGTGTCGGTGCCGCAGACCTGGCAAACGCCCTTCTCACGTTTTCGCAGATGCTGCCGTGCATAATTCCAGTGGGCCAGCAAGCGGTACTGGTGTACGCACTCCTCGCTGCACCAGGTCCTGCGGCCCGGCGGCACTTCGTTGTTGCAGGGTGCATAGCGGCACAGCCTGCGCCCGTTGGGGCCGCGTTCTTCATGCTGGCGCAGTTGCTCTACGCCAAGGAGGCGGCGATTCATGGGTGGATTGTACTCCTGTGGCAGGATTGCCCAAAAAAACGGATGCCGATCCAAGCAGTCCAGGGTGCCGCCGATCCCCCGGCCCCCTCCCCAAAAAGGGGAGGAAGGGTGGCCGAGAATGGTCAGGGGAGGGAAGAGGCGTAAGCCGGGTTCTGTTTCCGCAGCCATCTCTCTGGGATGAGTGTTGCCACTCACCTCGAGCGTCCCTACCACAGGTCCTAGCGAACCGGGTCAGTTCTCCCTGGTGTATCGCCTCGACTTGGCGAGACGCGGGACTTGCAGCAGATGGGGTTTGCCTAGCTCCCCCTGTCTCCAGGGGCACTGGTGCGCTCTTACCGCACCGTTTCACCTTGACCGCTCGCCCGAGGGCGAGGGCAGTCTGCTTTCTGTTGCACTATTCCGTCGGGTTACCCCGCCCAGCCGTTAGCTGGCATCATGCCCTGTGCTGCCCGGACTTTCCTCTAGTGGTTTCCCACCAGCGGCTGCGCCCTCTTCCCGAAGCCTTATTTTAGCAGAGATAGCCCATTTCAGTAAGGATGGGCTTGGCCCGTAGCAAGGTGATGACATGGGTGGCTTCGTTTAGCAGACCCCGATCCAGCATCCCATACACTTCTTCCAGGGAGAACTCCACTACCTCGATCAGTTCGCCGTCCTCTGGCTCCGCAGGCCGGACAATCTGACTGTCCAGCGCAATAAAGGGGTTGATGGTAGCGGCTAAGATGCCCGCTAAAGGCCGAAAGGGCTGGATAGGTAGAAGCTCCCTGGCCTCGGCCCCCACTTCCTCACGTAATTCGCGCCTGGCACCTTGTTCGGGGGTTTCACCCGGCTCGGCAGAACCCCCAGGAAGTTCAAAAAAATAAGTTCCCCATACATGACGGTACTGGTGTACCAACAGTACGCTTCTTTGCAGGGTGATGGGGAGGATGGAGACCCACTGGTGGTGGCCTGGTACGTACATGTAGGTCACCTCGCGGCCGTTGTGGGTGCGGAGCTGCTCGCGCACGATGGGGTAGGGGTTGCGGACGACGGGCTCGAGCGAAAGCCGAGTCCAGGGATTGGCGGGCCTGTCTGACCTAGCCATGGACGATCTTCTCGATCACCCGCTTGACCCGATCCCCTGGCGCGACCGGCCCCAGCGCCCTGGTCACCACCCCAATCGCGGCCAGGGGCGACTTGAGCGAGGCAAAGTCCACATTGACCCGTACCCAGGCCTCGATCTCGGCCTCGCTCATCTCCTGCGGCAGGTATTTGTCCAGGAAGGCAATTTCAAAGGTGTTCTGGTTCTCTTCCGCTGTGACCCGCAGGGCCTTGAGGACTTTGACCGCATCGGTATCGGGCAGGGGTCTCCCGTCGCCCTTGCGATCTAGTTCCGACTTGACCACCCTGGCAAAGTCACGGCTGGCGGTGTCGCCCCGCTTCATGGCCTCGATTATTTCTTTTTTGATTCCGTCGAAAATGGTCGTGCTCATGCCGTTAGTATAGTCAATGGTTAATAGACCATAGACTATAGACAATAAACATTCGGCCATCGGCGAGACCAAGGGTATGATTTTCCCGGTATGCGCGCGTTGTTATCGGTATCGAACAAGACGGGTCTGGTGGAGTTTGCCAGGGGTTTGGCGGAGCTGGGGTTTGAGCTGGTTTCTACGGGCGGAACCCTCAAGACGCTAGAGTCGGTGGGACTGGCCGTGAGCTATGTGTCCGAGATGACGGGCTTTCCCGAAATTCTGAACGGGCGGGTCAAAACCCTGCACCCCCGCATTCACGCCGGACTGCTGGCCACCAAGAGCCCTGAGCACGAAGCCGAGTTGCAGGCCCACCACCTGACCCGGATAGACCTGCTCTGCGTCAACCTCTATCCGTTTCGCGAGACGCTTGCGCGGGGGGCTTCCTTTGAAGACTGCCTCGAGCACATTGACATCGGCGGGCCGGCCATGCTGCGGGCTGCGGCCAAAAACCACCCGGCGGTGCTGCCGGTGTGCGACCCAGCCGACTACCAGACCGTGCTGCAAGCCCTGCGGACGGGCATCAGCGGCGAGTTCCGCCGTCAGCTGGCCTACAAAGCCTTTGCCCACACCGCAGCTTACGACGCGGCTATCTCCGAGTTTTTAGCCTACGAGAAATTCCCCAAGACCAAACTGCTAACCCTGGAGCGACTGCCAGAGGTGGAGTTGCGATATGGCGAAAACCCCCACCAGGAAGCCGCCCTGTATGGCCTTGAAGGCCAGACCGGCCCGGTGCTCCACGCCCGGGTTCTGGCCGGAAAACCGATGGGCTTTAACAACTATGCCGATGCCGATGCAGCCTGGGGCCTGGTCTCGGAGTTTGAGCTGCCCGCCTGTGTAGTGGTCAAACATGCCAACCCTTGCGGGGTAGCCCTGGCCGATAAGCCCAGGGCTGCCTGGGAACGCGCCCGCGATGCCGATACCCTCTCGGTGTTTGGGGGGGTGGTGGCCCTGAACCGCCCGGTGGACCTGGAGACTGCCATAGCAATGCGCGGAACCTTTCTGGAGGTGCTGATTGCCCCCGAGATCAGCCCCGAAGCCCTGGAATGGTTCCGGAACAAAAAACCCGATCTACGGGTGCTGGTGGCGGCCCGCCACGACGCCGATAGCCTCGAGTTCCGCCCCCTGGTGGGGGGCTTTCTGGCGCAGGATCGCGACTTTAGGCGCTGGGAGGAGCTGCACCTCAGCTATGTGACCGAGCGTATCCCCACACCAGCGGAGCTGCTCGACCTAAAGTTTGCCTGGTACGTGGGCAAGCACACCCGTTCCAACAATGTGGTGCTGGCCAACGACGGCGTAACGGTGGGCCTGGGTACCGGCGCGGTGAGCCGTATCTGGGCCGCTGAACGGGCCATCCTGAACGCAGGTGAAAAGGCCAGAGGGGCCGTTTTGTCCTCCGAGGCCTTTTTCCCTTTTGACGATGTAACTCGGGCCGCTGCTGCGGCGGGAGTGACCGCTATGGTGCAACCGGGCGGGGCCAAGCGGGATGAGGAAGTAATTGCCGCCTGCAATGAGCTGGGGGTGGCGATGATTTTTACCGGCTCACGGCATTTCAGGCATTGAGGGTACTCACCTCGCGCTATAGCGGGTGACAGGCAAGCGCAGATACCGGGTAGCTGAGGATTTGCATAATTTGTTCACGAGCAGATCATCGTGAAAATATGCACAAATAGTATCAGGGTTGTGATGTATTTTGGGCTGCAGGTTTCATTCGGCTGCGGAAAACCAGACCAACCCCCACGAGCACCAGCACAGCGCCAACCAGGGTCCAAACTCCGATGGATTCCTGCAAAAATGCCCAACCAAGCAAAAGTGCAATCACTGGATTAACGTAGGCATAGGTGGTTACCAGGCTCAGGGGCAACAGCCGTACCGCAAAGATGTAGGAGGTATAGGCAATTAGCGATCCAAAGATGATCAGGTAGAGGTTGGCGGCCCAGCCCGCCGCCGTGGGAGTGTGCCAGTCTTCGCCCAGCAAGGGCGAGAGCAGCAAGAAGCCCAGTCCAGCAAAAAGCTGCTGGTACCCCGAGATGACGACGGGCTCGAGGCGGGGACTGCTTCGCTGGGTGTAGAGGGTTCCGGTGGCCCACAAGAGTGGCGAGATGAAGAGCAGAATAAAGGCCAGGACACTGGTTGGGGTGCCTTCACCGAGTTTGGGCACATTCAGGATCAGGATGCCCAGTAGACCCATCAGGAGGCCCACGATCAGCCATCCAGGAGGCCGTTTGCGGTTTAGTAAGCCCTCCAGAATTGCCATCCAGATGGGGGTGGTGGAGATCATCAGGGCCACATAACCTGAAGGCACATACTGGGTGGCCACCAGAATCAAACCGTTGCCGCCAATCCACAGCACCGTTCCCGACAGCGCCAGCATCCCCATTTCTGGCCAGCTCAAGCGTACCTGCCAGCGTTGCCATACCGCAAACCCCAGCAGAAGCAGTGCAGCCGGGATGAAGCGCGTAGCCCCCATCCAGAAGGGCTCAAAGCCGTTGTTGGTGCCAATTTTGAAAGCCAGGTAGGTGCTGCTCCAGACCAGATAGACCACCAGCAGGTGAAATAATCCAGCGCGGGAGAGGGTCATTTTGGGGAGAGGAATAAGAGATTTGGGGCGTAGGGCAGTGCGGGGATGGAGACGGTTTCCGACCCAATTTCTTGGTCAAAACAGTGATTCCTGACGGATGGCCTTGATTTCCACGCCTGGCTTGGAGGGAAGAGCCTCGAGGGTAGACCGGACAAGCAGGATGTCCTGCCAGGTGAGGTGTTTGGGGCTACCTGGTTCGCGGGAAGGGTTGCGTAGCAGGTAGGCCGGATGGAACATCGGGAAAATCTTGATCCCCTGCCATTCGAAAAACTTTCCCCGTACTTTGGAGATGGAGAGCTTCTCGCCCGCAAAAAACTCGAGGGCGGTGGCACCTAAGGGAATGATGATCTGCGGCCTGATGAGCTGGATCTGTTTGTTCAGCCACAATGAGGTGCAGGTTTTGGCCTCGAGCGGCCCGGGAACGCGGTTCTGCGGTGGGCGACACTTGACGATATTGGCGATGTAGACACTCTGGCGGGGGATTCCGGCGGCCTCGAGGATTTTGTCGAGCAGTTGTCCGCTACGCCCAACAAAAGGCCGCCCCTGAACATCTTCATCTTCGCCAGGGCCTTCACCCACAATCATTAACCTGGCATCCGGACTGCCTTCCCCAAACACCACCTGGGTGCGACTGGTGGACAGGCCACAGGCCATGCAGGCTCTGGCTTGGGCGGCAAGGAGTTCGAGGTTCATAACTGAAAGTCTACCGTCGACCGAAGGTATGATGAACGGCCAACAGTTATGGGATTTCTGGCCAGTACTACACGGGCTTACGTGCCTTGCGGGCCTCCCGACGAACCTTGGGGTCGAGGCCAATCATCAGAAAAAAGTTCTCGAGCGCGTTTTCCTGCCCCTTGATCTCGGAGTGCGCATCCTCGGCAGTCCCGGTTACGAAGGGCAGTTCCTGATACAACTCCAAGGCTTGACCTACCACTGCATCGGGTCCTTCGGCTTCAGCTACCTCAGCCAGTCTGGCATAAATTTCACGCCGGGCCTCGGCGTGCTGGCGGAAGATATCGGGGTTCGGTGTCTCCGGTGCCCGAAGAACATCCTGCTTAGCGATGCGGCGATAGTGTTTGAGGCCGCGCACAATTTCTTCGGTGGAGAGCGTCACCTTGTACTCCATCCTTGCTCCTTTCAACTCAGAACCCTTCCTGGGATAAAAGTTGGTCTTACCAGAGTGATTATAGGATTCATAAAAATAGAGTGTCAACGCGACAATCTTTGTATTAAATCTAAAAACGCTGGAGTGACGTACTATAACAAGAATATTGAAAGGACTCCGGGTCGCATAACTCTTTGGTTGCGCTGCCATGGCTTGAAGCCTCGAGACTCCGGGGGGGGTTGCTGGCATGCCGCCTCGATCTTCTGTGTATAACTCTTAACCTGAACGCTATCATCCACTACCTGGCAGCCATCCGCGCTGTGCTGTAAAACCTCACGCGCCCTGCCGTCACCACTCCCTGGCAGGTATACGGGTAAGCTCACAAGTCACTTACCTGATCGCAACTGACCTGCCAGGATGCCGCGCCAGGTGGCTACAGGGGTAGCTATCTGGGCTGGCGATCTGGTGCTCGATGTACCCACAAGGGTGATTTACATCCCTAAAGCCTGGCCCGGTATCTCCTCGAGCGAACGTAAGAGCATAAAAAAGGCGAACCATGCCCGCCACATCAACGCTGAAGCCGACTAAAGGCCCAGGGTCAGTTCCAGAATCAGCCAGCCCAGAAAAATAACTGCCGAGAAAATCGAGATGGTATGGCGTACCGAGGCTTTGCCCTTGATTTCACTGTGGTTCAGAAGGTTTTTGAGGGTTTTTTGGGCGCGACCTGTCATGACAAATCACTCCTTGCTAGTAATAGAGCCCGGGGAAGGTTTGATTGCGGCCCGAGCTTTTGGCCTCAGTCTGGAAGCGGCCTGCGCGTGCCAGCACTTCCTGGGCTGTAGGCTCGTCGTCGCGGCCAGCAAAGCCAAGGCTGATGGTCACTTTGAGTTCGGGGTGCAGGTGGTTCCAGGGGTATTTAAGCACCGCCACCCGCAGCCGCTCACACACCCCGAAAGCCCGGTCGCCGGTGATGCCGCGCAGAATCAGGGCAATCAGTAAAAACTCAGTTGCTGATGCTTTAATC
>NZ_CALMCQ010000119.1 GCF_937863175.1 uncultured Meiothermus sp.
GCGAGGCGACCCGGAGCACGGTCTGAGGGCGGGTGGGAGTGGCCTTGGTCACGCTGGCGGTGGTGAGCCAACGGCCCCTGCTGCGCCTCGGACTGAACGCGCTGCTGGGCACCGCGCCGGGCCTCGAGGTGCTGCCCGAGGGGGCCGACCAGCAGCAGGCCCAAGTCTTGCTCCTGGACTCGGCCCTGCCCGACCTCGAGGCCCTCCTCGAGCAGGGGCGTTCGGCCTCCTTCCGGGCGCTGGTGGTGGCCCCCGTGGACGACGCGGCGGAGGCCGAACGCCTGCTGCACCGGGGTGCCAGGGGTTACGTCCCGCTGACCTCGCCCCTGCCCGAGCTGGTGGAGTGCGTGCTCGAGGTCGCGCGCGGGGAGGTCGGGCTGCCCGCCCGCCTCAACAAGCTGCTCCTGTCGCGCATGGCCGGGGCCGACCTTAAGGCCCCGCTGGAGCCGCTCTCAGAGCGGGAGCATGAGATCCTGGGCCTGCTGTGCCAGGGCCGCTCCAACAAGGCCATCGCCCAGAAGCTCTACCTGAGCGTGCGCACCGTGGAGGGCCACCTGGCCAACCTCTACGCCAAGCTGGGGGTGAACTCCCGCACCCAGGCCGCGCTGGCGGGTCTCGCCCTCCGTCCGGGCGAGGCCGCGCCCAGGTAGGTGCACCCCGCACAGGCCCCTCACTCTCACCCCCGTCCCCTCGCCCCGCTCGCGCCGGGGCGCTCCTGGTAGAGCTCGCACAAGCGCTCCGCACGCATCAGGCTTCTTCCCGCAGCACCCCGGTGTTTGCGGCACCGGGGCCTTTGCCGGGTGGCGGCATGACCACCCAGGCCGGGGCCGCCCCACCGCCCGCCGCCCGAGGCCCGAAGAAAATCTGCCGATCTGGTCACTCCCGGACGGCCCGAACCTTCCTTAAGACGGCGTGAGGCCGCCGCGAGTTGGGTGAGCCGAGACTTTACCGAAACTGAACGGGGCCGGGCTAGCTTTGGCCTGGCCGGGGGCTCGCGGGGAGAGGGCGGAGGGGCCTCACAAGCCATCCGCTCGCGGGGCGGCGACGGCCCCGAGGAAGCATCCACGGCGTGCCCCGAGAAGCGCGGGCGCACAACCCCCACCCCGGTCACCCCGAGGCCCTTGGCCGTTTCGGCCTCGGGGCAACTGTGCGAACGGCCTACAGGAGCAATGACCCATGACTCGAGGTTTCTGGCTTTCTTCCCTCGGCCTTCTGGCCCTGGCCGCCGCCCCGCTGGCCACGGCCCAGACCTACGTCGCCAACCAGGCCGCCCAGAAGACCGCCGTACTGACGGTGGTGGCGGGCTCGGACAACGCCAACGGCGGGCTGAACTTTAACGGCGGGGTGCGGGGCAGCAAGACCTTCGTGGTTCCGCTCGGCTGGAAGGTCGAGCTGCGCTTCCGCAACAACGCCATGGCCCCGCACAGCGTGATCGTGATCAACAGCGGCCCGATCCCCTCCGGCCTCACCCCCGGCCTGGCGGCCTTCCCCGGTGCGGCGGGCCGGAACCTCGCCCAGGGTTTCGGCATGAACATGGGCGGGGGCAGCGCCCCCGACGACACCCTGCGCTTCACCGCCAGCAAGGCCGGGAAGTACACGATTGCCTGCGGGGTTCCCGGACACGCGGTGGCCGGACAGTACATCGGCCTGGAGGTCTCCGCCAGCGCCACAGAGGCCAGCTTCAGGTGATCCGCAGCCGCCTTCCCTGGCCGACCCCCGCTCCGCGCGGGGGTATCGGGCTGGGGCAGGTAGAATTACCCGCCCCCCGACCGTGGAACTTCGCTGTCGCCCTGGCTGCCGGGGCGCTACCCTGAGGGTGCATCGGTCGAAGACCGTGCACAACGAAAGGAGAAAAGTATATGTTAGCAACTTCGGTAGTCTTAGGCATCTGGCTGGTTCTGTCGGCGTTTATCTTCGGGCTGGGTGGAGCCGCTTTCTGGTCAACAATCCTGTTCGGGGTTTTGGCTGCGGGGCTGGCCTACTTTACCGGCCTGGGCAAGGGGCGTTTCTACGCCGTCGCGGCGGTAGGGCTGGTTCTGGTGATCGCCTCGTTCTTCTCGGGCGGCGGAGCCCTGTTGTGGAGCAGCCTGATCACAGGCGGGATTCTGGCCATCGGCGGTTACCTGGAGGCCAGCGCCCCCGAGGCGCAGAACCCCCATGCCCACTAAGCCCGCCCGCTGTCCGCAGGGGGAGCCCGGCTGAACCGGCTCCCCCGCTTTTTCCGAGAAGAGGCCAGCCATGAACCCCCAGACCCCCACCCCGACCCCGGTGCTGGTGATCGGAACCCTGGGCGAACTGAGCCAGGGCTTTAGCCCGGCCTACCTTGGACGGCTGGTGCGACTGGTGCAGTCGCACCGGCCCGAGCTGCTGCTGGCGGAAATCCCGCTGGAATCCTTCGAGCAGGGCGACCCGGCGATGCCGCCGGAGTACAGCCAGGGACTGCTCCCGCTGGGGCGGTCGAGCGACACCGTGGTGGTTCCGGTCGGAACTCCCCCCACCCAGGCCCTCTTCACCCCCAGGGGCGGGGCTCTTTTGGGCCTACGCCGGAGCCTGGTGAGGGGCATCAACGGGCTGCTGGTCAGGCTCCAGGGGCACTCCCCCGCCTGGATGAACGGCAGGGCCTACGGGATGGTCTGCGACCGCCTCTGCCACCTGACCGAGCTGCTGTGCGGGGGCAGCGCCCGCCGGGAGTGGGCCGCGCAGAACAGCCGCCTGCTGACCCGCGTTCTGAGCGCCATCCGGCGCGATCCGGGGCGGCGGGTGGTGGTCACGCTGGACTGCCGTCGTCGGCACTCGCTGCTGCGGGCGCTGCGGAAACAGCCCGAGCTGCGCCTGGTCACCGCCTTCGCCGCCGACGGCGGCCCGGACACCCGGAGGCACCCATGAGGCTGGCCGCCCGCGACCTGTTGCGTAACCCGACCCGCCTGCTGCTGAGCCTGGCCGGGGTGGCCCTGGCCCTGCTGCTGATCCTGCTGCTGGACGGGCTGGTTCGGGGGATGCAGCGGCAGATCACGGTGTACCTGGCGAACACCCCCGGCAGCGTGGTGGTCACCCAGGTGGGGGCCGACAACCTGGCCACGGTGAACTCGCTGCTGCCGCTGGGCATCGAGGAGGACGTGCAAAGAGTGCCGGGGGCCGGGAAGGTCATCCCCGTCCTGAGCCAGAGCGTGTTCTTCGAGCTGCACGACAAAAAAATCTTCGCCTACCTGGTCGGCTACGACCCCGCCAAGGGCGGCGGCCCCTGGCGGCTGGCCCAGGGGCGCGAGCCCCGGCAGCGCCTCGAGGTGGTGGTGGATCAGGCCCTGGCCCGGCTGCACGGGGTCGAGGTGGGCCAGGCCATCGAGGTGGGGGGCTACCGCTTCCGGGTGGTGGGCCTGTCGGCGGGCACCAACTCCTGGATGACCACCTTGGTCTTCGTGCAAAAGAGTGAACTCGAGCGCTACCTGCTGGTTCCCGGCCTGACCAGTTTTCTGCTGGTGGAGCCCACAGACGGGGTCTCACCCTCGGCCTTGAGGGAACGGCTGGGGGGGCTAGCGGGGGTGGCGGCCTGGCTCAAGCCGGAGCTGATGGCGGGCGACCTGCGCATCTACGAGGGGTTTTTCCAGCCCCTGCGGCTGATGCGGGGCATCGCCTTCGCGGCGGGGGTGCTGGCGGTGGGGATGGTGGTCTACACCGCGACCCTCGAGCGGCGGCGCGAGTACGGGGTGCTCAAGGCCATCGGGGCCAGCAACCCCCGGCTCTACGGGCTGGTGCTGGCCCAGGCGCTGGTAACGGCCCTGCCGGGGGCGCTGCTGGCGGTGGGGGCGGCCTACCTGGTGGCCGGGCTGGTGATGCGGCTGCGCCCGCAATTCCTGCTGGTGCTGGAGCCCAGCGCCGTCCTGGTGGCGCTCTCCAGCGGCGTGGGGATGGCCCTGCTGGCGGCCGTCGCCCCGGCCTGGGTGGTGGCCCGGCTGGCCCCCGCCGAGGTCTTCAGGGGGTAGCCGGTGCTGCTGCTGGCTTGGCGCAACCTGACCCACAGCCGCACCCGGCTGTGGGTCTCGGCGGGCGGGGTGGGGCTGGCCCTGACCCTGGTGCTGGCCCTGGATGCCATCGTCAACGGGGTCGAGCACCAGCTCGCGGCCTACATCGAGCGCTCCGGGGCCGAGGTCTGGGTGGCCCAGCCGGGGGTGCGCAACCTGCACATGGTGGCCTCCACCCTGCCCGCCGGTGTGGCGGCAGAGGTCGCGGCGGTGGCAGGGGTGGCCGCAGTCACGCCCCTGCTGTACACCAGCCAGAACGTCCAGATGGGCCGCGACAACCGCTTCAGCTACGTATTCGGGCTGCCCCCCGGTGCCGCGATGGGCGGCCCCTGGCGGGTGGCGGCGGGCAAGACCCTGCCGGGGCCGGGCGAGGCGGTGGTGGATGCCCGGCAGGCCCGCGACTCGGGGGTGGGGCTGGGAGACGGCGTGCGCATCTTCGGGCGGCGCTTCCGGGTGGCGGGGCTGTCGGAGGGCAGCTCGAGCCTCACCAACGGCGTGGTCTTCGTGGCCCAGGCCGACTTCGCCCGCTTGCGCCGCACCAAGGGCAGCCTGAGCTACCTGCTGGTGCGGGTAGCGCCGGGACAGTCCCCGGAGGCGGTGGCCCGGCGCATCGAGGACGGGGTGAGGGTGAGCGCCCTCTCCACACGGGAGTTCGCCCGCCAGGAGCGCAAGGTGGTGGGGGACATGGGGGCCGACGCGATCCGCCTGATGAACCTGATGGCCTTCCTGATCGGCCTGTCGGTGCTGGCCCTCAGCGTCTACACCGCCACCCTGTCGCGCCGAACCGAGTTCGGGGTGCTGAAGGCGGTCGGGGCGGGCAGCGCCCAACTGGTGGGGACGGTGCTGGCCCAGGCGCTGTACAGCGTGGCGGCGGGGCTGCTGCTGGCGGGGGCGGTGAGCTTCCTGGTGCTGCCCCTGGTGCTGCCCTGGCTGGGCTTCGACCTGCCCCTACAGCCCACCCTGGCCTCGGTGCTCAAGGTCGCCCTGGCGGCGCTGGGCATCGGCGGGCTGGCGGCGGTGATCCCGGTGATCCAGATCGCGGGCCTGGACCCGGCGGCGGTCTTTCGCGGAGGTGAGCGGTGAACACGAAGGCGACCTTGCGGGTCGAGGGTCTGACCAAACGCTACGGCAGCGGGGCCGCCCAGGTAGCGGCGGTGAAGGGGGTCTCGCTCGAGGTGGCCCCCGGCGAGGTGGTGCTGATCATGGGGCCGTCGGGCTCGGGCAAGACCACCCTGCTATCCATGCTGGGGGCGCTCCTGCGGCCCAGCGAGGGCCGCATCTGGCTCAACGGGACGCTGCTGACCGCCCTCTCCGAGCGCGAGCTGCCCCGCTTCCGCCTCAGCGAGTTCGGCTTCGTGTTCCAGGACTTCAACCTGCTCTCGGCCCTGAGCGCCCTCGAGAACGTGGCGCTGGTGGCCGAGCTGGCCGGGGCGCGGCGGGCGGAGGCCCGCGCCCGCGCCGCCGCGCTCCTGAGCGAGCTGCGCCTGGGAAAGCGCCTCCAGGCCCTGCCCTCTCAGCTCTCCGGCGGCGAAAAACAGCGCGTGGCCGTGGCCCGCGCCCTGGTCAACGACCCCTCCTTGATCCTGGCCGACGAGCCCACCGCCAACCTCGACTCCTCCACCGGGCACGAGGTCTCGAGGCTGCTGCGCCAGATCGCCGAGGGGCGGGGCAAGAGCGT
>NZ_CALMCQ010000120.1 GCF_937863175.1 uncultured Meiothermus sp.
CCCAGCCCTCAGCGGGGCTGGGTGATTCACCAGGTGCGGCCGGGGGAGACCTTGGCGGCCCTGGCGGCCCGGTACGGCGCGGAGGTCGAGTCCATCCGGGCGGCCAGCGGTCTGCGAGCCCCGCCCCGCGTCGGCGACGAACTGCGCATCCCCCTCGAGGCCCCACGGGCGGCCCCGCGCTACCCGCCGGGCGTGCGGCTACACCGGGTGCGGCCCGGCGAGACCCTCGACGGGCTGGCGCGGCGCTACAGGGTGAGCACCCTCGAGCTGGTCTCGGTCAACCCCGGCTACCGCGACGTGCATGAACTTCGTGCGGGTGACCTGGTGGCGATCCCCGGCGAGGAGCGGGGCGTGATGATCCGCTTGGCCGAGGGCGACGACCTTGCGCGGGTGGCCCGCCGCTCCGGGCTGCCGCTGGCCCGGCTGGTTCGAGCCAACGGGCTGTCCCACCCGCTCGAACTGGCGGCGGGCGACTGGCTGCTGCTGCCCGGAAAGGCCAACGGCCAGGACTACCAGCGCCTGCTCGCGGCGGAGGAGGAGAAGCGCCGCCGGGCCGTCGCCGAGGCCCAGCGCCGTGAGGCCCGGCAGCGCCCGGCCCGAGAGCGCGTCCGCCAGACGGTGCTCGACCGCCCCGGCCGCAGCACCGGGGCGGCCCGACTGACCCCCGCCAACGCGGCGGTGGCGGCGGGTGGATACCGCTGGCCGCTGGGCCGCTACGTCATCACCACCTACTTCGGCGTGCGCGGGGCCTTCCAACGCCGCCACAGCGGTCTCGACCTGGCCGCCCCTTATGGCAGCCCGGTCTACGCCTCCCGCTCGGGGCGGGTGGACACCGCTGGGTGGAGCCCGGTCGGCTACGGCATCCACGTGGTCATCGGCCACGGCGGGGGGGTCGAGACCCTCTACGCCCACATGTCGGGCACCGCCGTGCGAACCGGTCAGTGGGTGCAGCGGGGGCAGGTGATCGGCTACGTCGGCTCTACGGGCTGGTCTACCGGCCCCCACACCCACCTCGAGGTGCGGGTGGGCGGGCAGCCCCGCAACCCGCTGGCCTTCCTGCCCTGAAGGAGTGCATACACCCATGAACCCACCCAACAACAGCCCCCTCGGCGGCAGCGCGGCCCTCGAGGGCGTGATGATGAAGGCCAGCGACGCCTGGGCCTTGGCGGTGCGCCTGCCCGACGGCACCATCCACACCGAGCGTCACCCCGAGCCCGCCCTGGCCAAGCGCTACCCCTGGGCGCGGCTGCCCCTGCTGCGGGGGGTGGTGGCCCTGGTGGACTCGATGGGGCTGTCCTACCGCGCCCTCAGCCGCAGCGCCCAGTTGGCCGGTGAGGAAGCCCAAGCCAGTTCCAAGGCCGCACTCTATTCCACGATGGCGGTCTCGCTGGCGCTGGGGGTGGGGCTGTTCATCGTGCTGCCGGGCTTCCTGGCCGGGCTGCTGGTCAACGCCGCCGCCAGCCCGGTCGGCTACAACGCCCTGGCGGGCCTGATCAAGGCGGGGCTGCTGGTCGGCTACCTGCTCCTGATCGGGCGGCTGCCCGACATGCAGCGCTTCTTCATGTACCACGGGGCCGAGCACAAGGCCATCGCGGCCCACGAGCGGGGCCTCGAGCTGACCGTGGCCAACGTCCGGGCCATGCCCGCCTTCCACCCCCGCTGCGGCACCACCTTCATCGCCTTCGTGATCCTGTCCAGCGTGGCGGTGTACAGCCTGGTTCCCGCGCAGGAGGTGCTGTGGTGGCGGCTGGGCTCGAGAGTGCTGTTCCTGCCGCTGGTGGCCGGGCTGGCCTTCGAGCTGCTGCGCTGGAGCGCGGCGAGCCGCAACCCCCTGGCCGACCTGCTGAGGGGGCTCGGCTTCCGCTTCCAGATGCTCACCGTCAAGGAGCCCACCGACGACATGATCGAAATCGCCGTCGCCAGCACCCAGGGGGCGCTCAGTCCGTCGGTCGCGGGCGGGAACGCCGGCGGCGCACCCAAAAACGTTCTGTGACTACCGAGATCCGCTCCGCGCCTTGAGCTGCTATGCTGACCACACCCGAGAAAGTCTTCTTCCTGCTGCTGGTGCTGGCCGCCGTCTACTTCGGCGGCGGGGCGCTCTACCGCGTGTACAAGGCCATCCGGCGCGGGGCTCCCGAAGATCGCTTCGACAACCTGCCGTCGCGGCTGGGCCGCGCGCTGTGGCAGACGATCACCATGCAGACCGTCTTCAAAAAGCGCCCCTGGGTGAGCCTGCTGCACAGCTTCGTGTTCTACGGGTTCGTGTTCTACCTGTTGGTGAATCTGGTGGACGTGCTCGAGGGCCTCTTCCCCTTCAAGGCTCGAGGAGGCTTCTGGAACGGCTTCAACCTCGTGGCCGACATCCTCACCGCCTTGATCCTGGTGGGCATCGTGGGCCTGATGATTCGGCGCTTTTCCGGCGGGGGCCGCAAGACCTTCACCTGGCGCGAGAAGACCCCCGTCCACGAGAAGGTGCGCGGCGGCATCCCCACCGACTCGGCCATCGTGGGCAGCTTCATCTTCTTCCACGTCGGCAGCCGCCTGATGCACAAGGCCGCGCAGTCGGCCAACCTCGACTACGGCCTCGATCCCTTCCAGCCGGTGGCGGGCTTCGTCTCGAGGGTCTTCGGCGCGGTGGACGTGGATCAGATCGTGATCCTCGAGCACCTCTTCTGGTGGTTCGCCATCGGCTCGATCCTGGTCTTCATCCCCTACTTCGCCCGCTCCAAGCACCTCCACCTCTTCCTGGCCCCCCTCAACCTGGCCTTCAAGAAGGAGAAGCCGGGGGCGCTGGTGCCCATCGCGAAAGACTTCGAGGCCCTGGAGAAGATGGAGAAGTTCGGGGTGGCCAAGCTGGAAGACTACTCCTGGCCCCGCCTGCTCGACGCCTACAGCTGCATCATGTGCAACCGCTGCCAGGAGGTCTGCCCCGCGTATGCGACCGGTAAGGCCCTCTCCCCGGCCGCCATCCTGATCTCCGAGCGCTACGAGCTCAACGACATCCTGCCAGTGTTTTCTGACGGCAAGGAGAGCCCTAGAGCGCTGATGGACTTCGCCATGAACGACGAGTCCATCTGGGCCTGCACCACCTGCAACGCCTGCGTGGAGGTCTGCCCGGTCGGCAACGAGCAGATGCTGCACATCGTGGACGTGCGCCGCGAGCGCGTCATGATGCAGGGCGAGTTCCCCGCTCAGCTCAACAACGCCTTCAAGGGCATGGAGCGCAACGGCAACCCCTGGAACCTCGGCCAGGACAAGCGGATGGGCTGGACGGAGGGGCTGAACTTCGACGTGCAGACCGTCACCCAAAACCCCGAGGCCGAGGTGCTCTACTGGGTCGGCTGCGCCCCCTCCTACGACCCCAGGGCGCAGAAGACCGCCAGGGCCTTCGCCGAAATCCTCCAGGAGTCCGGCACCAACTGGGCCGTGCTGGGCAAGCAGGAGAAGTGTACGGGTGATGCCGCCCGTCGTTCGGGCAACGAGTTTTTGTTCATGCAGCTCGCCACCGAGAACGTCGAGACGCTTAATGCCGCGATGGAGGCCAAACCCAAGACCATCGTCACGACCTGCCCGCACTGCTTCCACACCCTCGCCAACGAGTACAAGGACTTCGGCGGGACGTATCAGGTCAAGCACCACTCCGACTACATCTCCGAGCTGATTGACGCGAAAAAGCTCGAGATGATCCCGATGGCCGGAGAAGTGACGTATCACGACCCCTGCTACCTCGGGCGTCACAACGACGTGCTCGAAGAGCCTCGAGAGGTCATCGCGGCCACCGGCCTCAAGCTCCACGAGCCCGAGCGCAGCGGCAAGAACTCCTTCTGCTGCGGGGCGGGCGGGGCGCAGTTCTGGAAGGAGGAGGAGCCCGGCGACGAGCGGGTCTCGGCCAACCGCTACCGCGAGCTCAAAGCGACGAAGTCGCCCACCATCGCGGTGGGCTGCCCCTTCTGCATGCAGATGATGAACCTCGAGACCGCCCAGGAGCCCGAGGGCCAGGCCCCGAAGGTGCTGGACATCTCCGAGCTGGTGGTGCAGAACCTCAAGCGGAAGCCCGAACAAGCGGGCGAGGCGACAGATTAGCGGTGTAACCCACGCCCCGCGTCTGACTCAGGCGCTAAGAAATGCCCGCTGCACGAACCAGAACAGCCCAGCCACGATGGCGAACAGGGAGATGGCCCGTTGCATAGTCGGCTGCCAGCGCCAGCGGGCCAGCAGGGTCAAAAATAGGAACGCCGGGATCACCACCATCAGTTGCCCTATCTCGACCCCTAAGTTGAAGCTCAACAGCGAAAGCAGGAAGTTGGCTTTGGGCAACTCGATCTCCGCCAGGATTCCGGCAAACCCGAGGCCGTGGAACAGCCCGAAGCCGAAAGCCGCGATCCAGCGCCGCTGGATAAGCCGTGCGGTGTCCCTGTGTTGGAGGTTCTCGAAGGCCACGTAGGCAATCGAGAGGGCGATCATGCTCTCGATCAGCCTCGAGGGCAGTTCCACCAGGCCAAGGGTGCCCAGGATCAGGGTGACTGAGTGGGCCAGGGTGAAGGCGGTGATGACCTTGAGCAAGTAGCCCAGACCGCCGCCCAGGGCCACCAGCGCGATCACGAACAGCAGGTGATCCCACCCGCTCAGGATGTGCCCGACACCCAACTTGACGAAGCTGGCGAGGGTCTGTGGGGCGGCCTCGCCGACCAGGGCGAAGCGGCGGCTGTCTGGCCGGAACACGACATCCTGCACCTTCCCCTCGTGCAGGACGGTGGCGACACTACTCGCGGTGGAGACTCCCGGCAGGAACAGGTTGTAGTCAATCTCG
The DNA here is from genome assembly GCF_937863175.1 of uncultured Meiothermus sp. GTDB lineage: Bacteria > Deinococcota > Deinococci > Deinococcales > Thermaceae > Meiothermus. Next base: position 4,811 of record NZ_CALMCQ010000120.1, read on the forward strand.
AGATTTGAGACTGGTTCGGCCCAGCGGTAGGTCAGCAGCAGGCTGCTGTGGGTGCCACGCTGCGGCCCCAGCCTGGGCAGGGGCTTTCCTCCCGCAACAGGCGACGCGCTCACCTGGCCCTCGGTTCCGCTCGAAGTCATTTTTATCTTGCCGCCAAAGAAAGCGCTGAGCTGGCTCTGGTGGCGGC
>NZ_CALMCQ010000121.1 GCF_937863175.1 uncultured Meiothermus sp.
CTGGCCCGTGGTAAGCGTGATTTCCAGAAGAAAGCTGACGACAAGAAACGGGCCGTACGGCGTGAACTGGAGAGCTGGTAAGGGGTGAGCGGGCTCGACCCCTGACCCTCGGCTCCCGACCTCTATAGGGCTTGCGGTTCTAATCTGCGCCAGGTAAAACAATAGCGACTGGACTTTTTGATGCGCCGCACCTGGACTGTTCTCATGGTATTGCTTGGCCTCGGCCTGGCTCAGTACGAAAACCGCTTGCTGGTAGGCTTTCAGGAGAGCCAGGCCATCTTTCCAGGCGGTGGATCGGTAGCCTTTGGGCCGGCAAAGCTCATTGCTGAAGCCCTGGGGCTGGGCTATCTCGAGACCACAGGCCGGGTGTACCTGAGCCTGGGAAGCCGGGTGGCGGCCTTTGGTATCAACAGCCAGGGCGCCGATGCAGTCCGGTTGCTGAACGCCTATCGCTCGGAGGGCAGCCTCTGGGTTCCGGTGCGGGAGTTGGCCCGCAACCTCGAGCTCTATTACCGCAACGAGTACGGTGCCTCTGTGCTGGCCTTGCGTCCAGCCCGACTGCTGGAGGTGCAGCGGGTTCTGGCAGGCTCGACCGAACGGTATGTACTGCGTTTTGACCGCGATGTCCAGGTGCGGATCCTGGCCAACAACCCTCCGCGTCTGGCCATGATAGGGGTGCGCGGGGTGCCGGATACGCCGCCGGCCTCCCCCATCAGCTTCAGCCGGGAGGACTGGGGCACCGAGATTTACCTGCCCCAAGGAGGTGACCCCCCTCGCCTGCTCTTTTTACCCCGGCAGGTCATCGTTGAACGGGGCGGCCTCTCCCGACTGCCCAGGGTGGTGTTGGATGCCGGCCACGGGGGAGCCGATACCGGCGTGGTGGTAGGCGGACTGCGGGAGAAGGATCTGGTGCTGAGCGTGACCCAGCGTCTGCACAGCTTACTCCGGCAGCGCCGACTCGAGGTGATTCTGACCCGCAACTCCGACCGTGCAGTTCCGCTGCTGGCCAGAGCGCAGCACGCCACCTCGGCCCAGGTCTTCATCAGCCTGCACGCTGCGGCGGGAAACCGGGTCACTGCCTTTAGCCACCCTGAGGTTCAGACCCTGCGCTTGCTGGAAAAGGGCCGTGAGCTCTCGGCCCGTACCCCCGCCCACCAGCGGGCTATTCTGGAGCGCTTTGTGGCGGCTCCAGGCTCGGCAGCCCGGTTTGCCCAGAGGGTGTCAGAGGGCTTTGCCACTGCCGGGATCGTGGCCAATACCAGCCAGGACGCCATGTACGTGCTTTCGATGGCGGGCGGCGCTGCGATCTTGCTCGAGGTGGGATTTGAACAACTTCGCACCCCACAAGGCCGCGAGCAGGTGGCCGAGGTACTGGCGAGAGCGGTTTTCTCCTATCTGGGCCTGCCCGAAGCACGCCCCACTCCGAACCCTACCCCTGCTGGAGGTGCACGACCTTGAGACGGGTTCTGAGTATTACCAATCTGCTGGGTCTGGTGGTACTGGTTCTGGGAGGGTGGGGTTTGTGGTCTATCCAGAACGATACCGGCTCGAGGTCGCTCAACCTGCCCTCCGACCTCGAGAATCAGGGCCCCCGTACGGTCAGGCTGCACTTCGCCAAAGACACCGAAGACGGCCTGGTGATCGAAGAGCGCACCATTCAGTTTGTCGAGGGCGAGTACACCCTGGGGCGGGTGCTGGAGGAACTGGTTCGGGGGCCGCAAATTCAGGGGGCAGCGCCCCTGGTTCCCGCCGGAACCCCCGCCCCTACGGTTTTTTTGCGCGAGAGTACCGCTCTGGTAGACTTGCCGGCAGCCTATGCGCGGCTGGGCTATGGCACCGCTGGCGAAATGGCCCTGATCTATGGCATCGCCAATACCCTGCTGGAGTTCAAAGAGGTGCAGCAGGTCAGGTTCTTGCTGGAGGGCCGGGAAGTAGAGAGTCTGGGGCATCTGTCACTGCTGGATCCGTTTAAGCGACAGGGACAGTAATCAACAGGACTACGAAATGCAGCGTCGTAGCGCATGACCCCTGACAGCTTTGTGACTTACGACCTGCGAGATCCAATCAGACCTTTTTACAACGGCGTACATGGGTATCCAGACATTTATGAAGATTGAACGACTCCTCCTGCAAGGTTTCAAATCTTTTGGCGAACGCGCCAGCCTCGAGTTCGACCGGGGCATCTACGGCATTGTAGGCCCCAATGGCTCTGGCAAGAGCAATCTGGTTGAAGCGCTGCGCTGGGTGGTGGGGGCCAGGGCGCGGGAGCTGCGCGGTGAGGAGGCCCTCTCGCTGCTGTTTCATGGTTCGGATGGCAAGGCTCCGCTGGGGTTTGCCGAGGTTGGGCTGGAGCTGGGGGGCAGTGGACGACGGGTCAATCTGAGCCGCCGCCTCGAGCGCGACGGCAACAGTGATGTACGGCTCAACGGTTCACGCAGCACCCTCCGGCAAGTGGAGCAGGCCCTGATGGGCACCGGCCTTTCCCGCACCGGTTATGCCATCGTGGGGCAGGGCGAGGTAGGACAAATTTTGCAGGCCGGGCCCGAGGTGCTGCTTAGCTACCTGGAGGAGGCTGCAGGTCTGCGCGTCGTGACACAGGCCAGCAAAATGGCCCATGAACGCCTGCAGAGCGCGACCCTCGAGCTGCAAACCCGCTCCCAGGAACTCGGCGAACGCAAAACCTCGGTGGTCGAGAAAGCCCAGCAGGCCGAGGCCGCCCGCAACGCCACTGCGCTGGCGGCCCGCAGCCTGGTACTGCGTCGCAGTGTGCTGCTGGCCCGCATCCGCGAGGCCGACCAGGAAGCCAGAGCAGCCCAGCAGAAGGCCCAAAACCTGGAACGCGAGCGCACCGAAGCCGGCCAGCGTTTGCGCGAACTGGAAGCCGAAAAGAGTCAGGCCCTGGAAGCCCTGGAAGCAGCGCAGAATGCCCACACTGAGGCCCTGAGACAGGCCGAAGCCCTGAGCGGCGAACTGCGCCTGGCCGACCAGGAGCGCAATTCGCTCGAGGGCCTGCTGCGTCGTCTGGCGCTGGATCTGAGCGAGAGCGAAGGCCGGCTGACCCGGCTGGGCCTGATTTCCGAGCCGGTAGCGCCAAGCGAGCCAGAACCTGCCCCCGAGGTCATGCAGAAATACCAGCAGCGTGTGCTCGAGCTGCAAGCAGCGCTCCAGACGGAAGAAAACCAGCTCGCTGCGCAACAACAAGCCTTCGAGCGCTACCTGCAGGCCCAGGCCACCTACGAGGCCCAGAAACGGGCTTACGAGCAGACCCTCATGCAAAAATCTGCTTTGGTGGCCGACCAGGCCCGCCTCGAAAATGAACTGGCCGCCCTCCATCACGATCTTTCTGCCGCCCAGTCCCGCGAAAGCGAGCTGCGCGCCCGGCTGAATAAACGGGTGAAGCAGGAAGGCCAGCTCAGCAGCGACGCCCGCGCTGCCCTTGCCGAGGCGCGCCGCCTCGAGGCCATGCTGCGCTCCGGCTCC
>NZ_CALMCQ010000122.1 GCF_937863175.1 uncultured Meiothermus sp.
ACTTCTGGGCGGTACCAAGCTCAATTTCCTTGTCGGTATCTTCGATGGTTTCGACCACCCGCTTGATTTCCAGCACCTCGAGGCTACCCTCCTGGGGATCCAGGTGTACCTCGATGATGGGGCCTTTGCCTTCTTCTTCCACTTCTTTCTGGCGAAAACCCTTCTGTCGCAGATAGGCCAGCCGAAGGGCTTCCTCGAAGTTGGAAATCAACTCATCGTTGGTGACCCCGCGTTCGTGGGCTACCTGGGAAAGGGCATCTACAAAGTCTTTGTTCACGGATTGTTCCTCCTCTGTTGGAAGCCGATAGCGAATGGCCGAGCGCGAAAACGTTTTGAGCTATGGGCTATCAGCTACTGGTTCATCTCGGTTTATCCGGCCACTCAGCGAGGTTGGCCTTGAAGGTACCCAGCTTGAGGATGCGCGTCTCGTCCTTATCGAGCAAAAACTCCACCTCGTCGCCCCTGATCAGTCCCACCCGCCCGCTAAAGTTGCCCTCGCTGCTGCGCACCCTGACTTTCAGGCCCACAAAGCGTTCAAAGTGGCGGGCAGTGTAGAGCGGGCGGTCAGGCCCCGGCGACTCTACCTGCAGCAAGTAGCGCTCAGGCAGTCCGGCCTCGAGTGTGTCCAGCCGGGCACCCAGGGCACGGTTGGCCCGCTCGAGATCCGAGACCGAGACAGGCACCTCGTCCTTGCGCTCGATGCGTACCAGCAGAACCCGGCTCTTGCCGCTCTTGAGGCTGGCCTCGAGCACGTCGTAGCCGAGTGGTGACAACACGCTCTGAGCCAGTTCGTCCAACTGGTGTAAAAGCGCTGCCGATCCCGGCTGGGAATTGTCCCGCTCCACTCGATCACCTCCCCCCCAAGAAAGAAGGGTGGGTTTACAACCCACCCCCCTCGAAATCCTTGGGAGAACGTACTACTCAGCAGTCTATCACCATTTGGTGAGAGGGTAAAGTGAGGTGGGTTGCGAAAAGCCAGGATTTGAAGGCGATGGGCTTGAGGATGGTGTGCCCAACGACTCTTTTTACGCTACCGAACCGGCGGACTGGTTCCGGGTAGTGCGAAACATAACCTCAACTTCTAGACCAGCTTACCCGGATCGGTATTACCACCACACACCAAAACGCCAATGCGCTCGCCCCGGCTGGGTTTGTAGGCCCCGGATAGGAGGGCGGCCAGGGCCGCAGCACCGCCCGGTTCGGCGACGAGCTGCATGGTCTTCCACAACGCTTGCTGTGCAGCCAGGATGGCCTCGTCCGAAACCAGTCGAACCGGAGGGAGGTACTTCTGGGCAATTTCAAACATCAGATCGCCCACGCGCCTGGCCCCCAGCGAGTCTGCGGCGATGCCAGCGGTCTTTACATCAACCGGTCGCCCGGCTTTTGCGACTCGTAGAGCGATGGGCAGCTTTCAGGCTCCACGGCGATCACCTGCACGTTGTCCTGGAACCAGGCCGCGATGCCTCCGATCAGGCCGCCGCCCCCCACGGCTACCAGAACAGTGTCGAGATCGGGGGCTTGCTCATCAAACTCTTTACCCACCGTCCCCTGACCGGCCAGGGTCTCGGGGCTCTCGTAGGCCGAAACCCACAGGGCGCCGGTTTCCTGCTGGCGCTGGAGGCAGAGCTCCAGCGCTTCGGCATAGTTGGCTCCGCCGATATAAAGGTCGGCCCCATAGCTGCGAATTTTCTCCACCTTGGGCGGGGTCGAGACAGTGGGGACAAAAATCTCGGCACGAAGGCCCAGTTGTTGTGCCGCGTAGGCAACAGCAGCCCCATGATTCCCCCCCGAAGCAGCAATTACCCCGGCAGCAGGCACCTGGTGCGAGAGAATGCGGTTAAAAGCCCCTCTGGGCTTAAAAGAACCGGCGTGTTGAAGGGACTCGAGTTTGAGTGTGAGCAGTGCTTCCACTCCAAAGGCCCCTGGTTCCAGCTCGACCACTGGGGTATTGCGGATATAAGGGCGGATGCGCTGCTCGGCCTCGAGGATATCTCGTGGAGAAGTCATAAATACAATATATCCTCGCAGCTCTGGTCTCGAGGTTGTCGCCTCGAGCAATCATGAAAAAGATACTGCAGTGCGGTCTTCCCTGAAGGCGCACCTGGTGGTTCCGCGAGTTAATTTTGGCCGATGCAGTCGCGGTTCACGGGTCGGGTCGAGGGTTGAGCGTTGAGATGCAGTGCCTGATCTGACCTTCGACCTTCAACTTTTGTTTTTCGGTTGCAGCGTGGGACAAGAATGATATAAATCCTGCTACCAGACCACTGAATCGTTAGCAAGGGGGTGCCAGAGAAAAACCCCTCTTTACAGAGGGGTGGCTTGGTGCCGGGAACAGGACTTGAACCTGCACACCCTTGCGGGCGCATGACCCTGAATCATGTGCGTCTACCAATTCCGCCATCCCGGCCCCGGG
>NZ_CALMCQ010000123.1 GCF_937863175.1 uncultured Meiothermus sp.
CCCCTCCCGGATGGTCGGCGAAAAAAGCGTCTCCCTTCGGTCGGGTTCCGAATCGGGTACCCGCAAGAGGTCAAGGCTGATTCTCAACCTTACACCCGGTCTGCATAACACCCACCTGGAGCGGGCATCCTGCTGGAATCTCAATCGTGCAGGCTCATAGGCAAGCCGTCTGGTTTTTGTGGCTTTGTACGTAGATCAGCGCGGCCCGCACGGCATGGGGTGCGGCTTGCAGGGGTTTGCCAGGGTCGGGGTCGAGCAAATACACTTCGATGCCTTGCAGCAACAAGGCTTTGAGAAGCTCTTCTTTTCCACGCCAGTCCTGTACTTGTTGCACCTCGAGGTTGGCAAAGTCGGGCAAAGCGCTTGGAAATTGTCGTGCAATGTCGCATGATGTAAAGAGCAGAGCTAGGGGTGGCCCTGTCTGAGTCAGTAACGGTCGCTCGAGCGGGCCGAGATAGTAGATTGGGCTGTCTAGGTGTACCATAGCACATCTAGCGTAGCGGACAACCCCTCCGCAGAACAGGAAGTGACAGAAAACGATGAAGACGGCTTTGTTTATTGACGGTTCTTACATGTATGACGCTGCCAAGCGTTTGGGGTGGAATATAGACCACCGAAAGGCGATTGGGGTTTTCTCCAGACCCGAAGACCTGTACAACGCCTTCTACTACGCACCCGTCACCGACAGCAACGACGAGCGTCAGCAAAAATTTCTCGATGCGCTGGTGTTTATGGGTTACACCGTGCGGAGCCGCGAAGCCCACGGCGACCCCCGCTTTGAGGCTATGATCGCCACCGATTTGCTGGTCACTTCTCCCCGCTGGGAACGAGCGGTACTGGCCAGCGGTTCGGGCGATCTGGCCCATACCCTGTCGGCCTTGCGGGCCCAGGGTAAGGAGATTCATCTGCTGGGTGTGCCTGAACTTACCGACCTCGAGTTGCGCAACCAGAGCGACCGCTATCTGGATCTGCGCGAGTTGCAGCCCCAGCTCGAGCGCACCGGGGGTGGACGACGCGCCTATCCGGGCGTTACCGAGGAAGGTTTTGGCTCTGAAGAACAGTCCGGGCAGGCCCGGCGGCTGATGGAAAACCTCGAGGACGAGTTGCGGTAGCTGGCTGTGCCAGCCTATAGACAGACCCCCTCTCTGGTTCTATTTCAGGGCAGCACGGGCATACGTTCGAGCTCCAAAGCAGCAGCAGCATCTCCGACCAGAATAACCTTGTGTACGATGGGCCAGAAGACCCTCCCCATTCATTCCTGGCCCGATGTGGTATACCAGTGGGAATGACCCATCCCTATGCAATCAGGCCCTAGACACCCTGGCAACGCTTCGGGGTATGGGCTTTACAGCTTTTGGGCTGGACAGCGGTAATGGCCCCGCCCCCAGGGAAGAAATTTGTGCTGGTGGGCATTGTGGTCAACAGCATGGACGAGATGCGGAAAAGCCTGCAAGAGGCCAGGGCTCCCGCGCCAGGGAACCTCGAATTTTAACTTCAAGAGGTGCAGGCCAAACTGAGTCAAGCGCAAGAGTTGCTTAAGGCCCTGGGTCAATCCAAAACAAAATGAACCCTGCACTACAGCGGTTCCTGTTAGTGCAGTTCTCGGAAAGAATGCAGTCATCCCCGAAATCCATGAAACTGTGCAGGACTCGTTTTCTGCCGCCAGGATTAGGGGCGAAAAAATAGAGTTAACCGCGATAATACCTGATCTGTTGGCTCTGATTAACCAAAACGCTTACAGCAATTCGGAACCATCGTTCTTGTAATCGAGCCATCTTTGCGACCCTGAGGTGAAGCGGAAGGGGGAGCAATCCAGATCACCCCGTCAGCCAAAGGGCTTTGTGATCTCCTGCTGAATAGTTTTGCGGGCCTGCGGCCTCCTCGCTATGACAAGGCTTTCTAAACTCAAGGGAGGAACACCAGCGGGGGATAAGTGTCTTCATAGTTGAAATGCGGAATGTGGCCCCCAAACGCCCGGAGGGAATTGCGCCAGGTACGCATTCACCGCACCGGCCGGTTCCGCATTTTCACCCTGGCGCAACTAAGTGGTGAGAAGCGCTGTAGGCAACACCAATTCATATTCACCTTCGGTACATCCCGCAGACCCCAACTATGAAGAGCGCCATAACCCCCTGGCAGCAAACCTGCTGCTGCCAGGAGTTAAGAATGCTCCATCTATGGGCCAAAATCGGGTGAGCCATATTGCAAAACCCGCAGTTTGCTAGGAGCCGCTACATCTTCCAGAATCACAAAAAAATTTTTACCTGGCTGGCTTGCGAATTCCAATGCAGGCGCATCCGAGCATTGCACCCGCAGGCGGGGTACCCGCCCGTAATACATAAGAAAATCCTGGCTGTAAAGGCCCTTCCACATCTCCAGGCGGGGCAAGGGGGGTAGGGTTTCACCCCGCGATGGGCTGGTAGCCGGTCGGGTTATTTGAAACCGAACCGCTGCAAACATTCCTTCACTACCCGGCTTGGGCTCCCAGTCTGCAGCAACCTCCTCTACTTCGCGATCCCTGTAGTTTCCCCGGTTGAAAAGAAGTAGGGGGCTCAGATACCCCTGGTCACCTGACCCAATCCTAACCTCGGCCTGGATACCCTGTGGACACAGAGTCGGGTCTTCAGGAAAGTAGAACAGGTACATGGACGCAGCAGATGGAGAATAAATGCAGGACGAGAGAAGCGAAGCCAAGGCCAGTAAAAGCACATAAAACCAACGCATATGCCACCTCAGTCGCGTGGACCATCCCCGGGCGGGGGCGGGGGTGGGTTATCGCCCGGGTTGGAAGTGGGTGATGGTGTGTAGAGCCGGTAGACCGCAAAGGACATATCGTAGTAGTCGCTCAGGTAAACGGTGTTGCTACCGTTCCAATATTCTATGTCGCCTGTACGGGCATAGTAGGGGAGGCCACTTCTGTTGCTGATGTTGATGACAGCGTAGTTCTCCGACCAGTCCCAATATTCCAGAATCTTGAACTTTTTGGCCAGGGCAAAGTGTCCATTTCCGAAGCGAATTCCGTTTGCAATAAGGGGTATAGAGTTATTCGTCTGGTAGCCCACTATGGCAGGCATCTCCCTGTCCGACGGTGCGCCGATAGAATCCTTGAGCGTTCCGCCCACCTTCCAGGTGGCCTGCGACCAGGTGACAAAATTGAGGACTGGGGGAAGGATACCTCCAACAATGCTTGGCAAATCTATGTCGCGCAGCCATGCTCCTGTCAACCGCTCTGGCCAACCGTTGTCGGAGAGCCAGGCATTGCCTCCATTCAGCACTCCGGAAAAACTGGTATTGGTTTCCCCCTGGAAATGTGAAGAGCCCATTCTCTCCGGCAACCAGGCCGCGTAAACCTCTCTGGTAACCCCGTTGACGCTTCTATCGCCCACCCTCACCGGCCAGAACAGCATCTGCATGAATTTGTCTTGCTCGGCAGTGGTCGCGCCATTTCCCACTGTCACCTTTGCTCCATGAGGGGTCAGGTTGTTGTTGGGCAGCCGAATCTCCCGGCTGTTTCCA
>NZ_CALMCQ010000124.1 GCF_937863175.1 uncultured Meiothermus sp.
GAGGAGACCGGCCAAGCTGGGTCTGAGCAGCCGGGTATCGGGTTGGGGTGAAGGCAAGTTTGGTGGCTACAGGCGGCCACCGCAGAAGCGATACAATAGCCCGGTGATCCACACCATTGACCTCCATGATCGCGCCCCCAGGGTCATTGCTTCGTTCGTGCTGGAGACTGCTCGGGGGCCAGTGCTGTTCGAAACCGGCCCCGAGTCGCGCTTCTCGGCGCTGCTGGATGGCCTCAATGCGCTGGGCTACGCCGCCTCCGAGATCCAGCAGGTCTTCGTAACCCACATCCACCTCGACCACGCAGGCGCGGCCTGGCGTTTTGCCGAGCTGGGTTCCACCATCTACGTCCACCCCAGGGGAGCCCCGCACCTGGTAGACCCCGGCAAGCTCTGGGCCTCGGCGGCCCGCATTTACGGCGACAAGATGGAAGAACTCTGGGGCCAGATGGGCTATGTGCCCGAGAACCAGATAGAAATCTTGCAGGATGGCGATACGGTTGTGCTGGGGGGTGTGAGCATCCAGGCCATCGAGACCCCTGGCCATGCCTACCACCACCACGCTTATTTGATTGGCGACAGCCTGATTGGGGGCGATGTGACCGGGGTGAAAATTGGACACGGCCCGGTCTTGCCGCCCTGTCCGCCGCCGGAAATTCACCTCGAGGTCTGGCGAGAATCCCTGGCCCGGATTCGAACCTTGAAGCCCAGCAGGATTTATCTGACCCATTTTGGCCAGACCCAGGAGGTAGGGCCACACCTGGATATGCTGGAAACCCGGCTCTTAGAGTGGGCCGGCTGGATCAAACAGCGGCTCAAAGCCGGACTAAGCCGCGAGCAGATGGTGCTCGAGTTCGAGGCCTATGTGGCCGCTGGCCTGCGGGCTGCCGGGCTTTCCGACGAAGAGGTGCAGGAGTACGAGTTTGCCGATCCCTCCTGGATGAGTGTGGATGGGCTGGTGCGCTACTGGAACAAACACCACCCCGAAGAGGTGATGGCCTAGGGTAGCAGGACAACATCTGGCTCCCCTGGCGTGAGGTCGCTTTTTCAACCCCTCCACTCAGGCATCCAGCCAGGGTTGGCTAGAGGGGTGTAAATTAGGGTCATCTTCACGTCCTTGCAGCCAGGCAACCCTTGTACCGTGCGGATGTTGTTGCTGTCCTCCCGCAGGTGGATACCAAAGCTGTAGCACGGGGTCTGAACGCTACCCCGCCTGCGAAGCCCCGCGTTATGCTTAAAGGAGCACATAATGACCAAGTTCAATCCTGAACACAAAGCTGTTCTCGATGACCTGTTGCTGGGCCACCCTCATATAAGGCCTGGCAAGATGTTTGGCTATCCGGCTTATTACGTTGGCAGGAAGCTCTGTATCTGTCTGTATGAGCAAGGTGTTGGGGTCAAGTTGCCTGAGCAAGAAGCCGCAAAGCTGTTGGAGAAGGACGGGAATACCGTTCCGTTCCGTCCCCGAGGGAAACCGAAGATGCGGGAATGGGTTCAAATCAATCTGGGCCGCTCGGAGGACTACCGACAGTACGAATCTGTGTTTGACAAGTCCATTCGCCACCTGCTGGCGCAGCCAGAGAAGGTAGAATCATGAGCAAACTGCATATACTGCCTTGCCTCGATTCCGAGCAGATGGCCGCCTCCCGACGGCAGGAGTTAAACATCCCTAGAGATGTTGCTGCTGCACTCGGTCGGTCTGCGGTGGAAGCTGCCCACGCAGGTCGCTATATTACCAAGGCCGGTCAGGAAGTCGTTTGGCGTGATGCTGTACAAGCTGCGTGTGCCGCCAAGCTGAGCATTCGCCCAGACGCTACGCTGTCAAGTAACCAGCGAATCGCGTTTGCAGAAACACGGGTTCAGGTCACCAATGAGACAACGCTCGGTGCGTCACAACGCCTCGTTGAGTGCGGATTGCGACCTCTGGCCCTGAATTTCGCCAACGGTATCCACCCCGGCGGAGGCTTCCTTAGCGGGGCCAGAGCACAGGAAGAGGTGCTTTGTCGATCCAGCGCTCTATATCAGACACTCGTCAACGATCCGATGTATGAGGAGCACCGAAAGCGCCACCTACCGGACTCTACGGATTGGGCCATCTATTCACCTGACGTTCCCGTCTTTCGCAGGGATGATGGAACGGAGTTGCCACAGCCTTGGATCCTGAGCTTCATTACATGTGCCGCTCCATATGCGCCTGTCATTGGTCAACCGCAAGCTGGAGACCTCTTGCAGAAACGGATGCATCGGGTGCTCGCTATCGCACGATCATACGGACATGCCGCGCTCATTCTCGGCGCATGGGGCTGTGGGGCTTTCGTGAATGATCCGCACCGCACTGCTATGGATTTTCGGCAGGCGTTGGAAAACGACTTTAGCGGAGCGTTCTCCGACATCGTCTTTGCCATCACAGATTGGTCGCCCGAGAGGAAATTTCTTGGGCCTTTCCGGGATGTTTTTGCTGCACATGCCAATGTATAAGCTCTGTAAGGGGAGAAGCCGACCGAACAAGGGCCTGGAGTCGACTGCGGTTACGCTACGCAGCTCATACCTGGTGTTAGTCGCACTCGTTCATGGCTAACAATACTGGTAGGTTGAAGTCGTGGAAGAAACTATACGCTTTCATCTAAATAAGATAGAAGCCAGCGAAAACATCCGAATTGTGTATGCTTGTGAGTCAGGTAGCCGGGCCTGGGGCTTTCCCTCCGCCGACAGCGATTACGACGTGCGCTTCCTGTATGTTCGGCCAGTCGCCTGGTATTTATCCATTGACGATAAGCGAGACGTTATTGAGCGCCCCATCTATGAAGGATTAGATATCAATGGCTGGGATTTGAAAAAAGCCTTGCAACTTTTCCGCAAGTCCAACCCACCGCTGTTGGAGTGGCTTGGCTCACCGATCGTCTACCTCGAAAAGTATTCGGTAGCCGGGAGAATGCGTCAGCTTGCCACAGTACATTACTCACCGACCGCCTGTCTATATCACTATTTGCACATGGCACGCGGCAACTTCCGAGACTATCTGAAAGGCGACGAGGTTTGGGTCAAGAAATACTTCTACGTCTTGCGCCCTATTTTAGCGATGAACTGGATTGAAAAAGGATGGGGCGTTGTCCCGACCAACTTCAATGTTCTGGTCAACCAACTCGTTACCGAGCCGAAACTGAGGTCAGAAATTGACCGCTTACTGGCGGCTAAACGCGCCGGGGCAGAGTTAGACCAAGGGCCAAGAATTGCGCCGATCAGTGAGTTTATCGAAAGTGAACTGGAACGCTGGGAGCGACATGAGATTGCTGATTACAAAGTCACGTTGTCCGGCGACAAACTCGATGAGCTTTTCAGGGAAAGCCTGACGGAAGTCTGGCAGACGTAATATAGTATCTGGGCGTGCGCCCAACAATGGCATGCAGGCGACGTTGCTCCGCAACGCGCCTGAACCTGACCGTTAGCCGACGATGAACACCAGTGGACACTACTCTCTTATGGGTGAAGAGCCTCTTCTGGTTGGGCAGCGCTGCACGGGCTTCGTGCTCCAGCACTTCTACCAGGGCCAGCAGATCACGGATCAAGTCAATGTCGCCTACTTGCGCTTTGGCGAGCAGTGGTATCGCTTGTACTTCGAATGCGCAACCATCTTTTGGCGCGCATCAGAGCCGCCGGAAGTAGCCGAAAACGCAGACCTCACCCATGGGCTACTGCTCAATGATCTGTCTGGGATGGAGTCGGTGGTCGGCCAGACGGTTCAAGCAGTGGCTTACGAGGGATCCGAGTCCGGCGATGTTCGGGCCACCCTCACGTTTGCCAATGGGAAGCGTCTCGAGTTTGAGCATAGCTGTGAGGCCGACTCCACCCGTCTAATCGGTTAGCCCCTCGGTCAAGGTGACGCCCTGCGTCGAACCCTGGGCTTCCCGTAGAGGGTGTGGAAGCGAACAGTCCGCTATACTATCAGGCCTTTCGCTTGAGCCAGGGGTCTGGCAACAAAGAAATCTGTATGCACTCAAGATTCCGAAACAAGCCTTCTCACAGCAAATTCCGTCATTCCTCAGGTCGAATCCGTGTCGAACACTACCGTCGTCCGAGCGCTGGATGACCTGGCCAAACCAGTCCACGGACTGGGGGCGTATATCCTGTCCGGGTTCATGGGGGAGCCCTTCAGGTGGTAAACCTGCCATCCGGCAAAGTGGGGGTCGGCGATTTTCCATGCAGTGCGTTGCTCGTCTGACGTGAGGACAAAGGCCCCTTTTCAGGTTCCAACCAGCAATCGAATGTTTCCCATAAATCTACCTTCTTGTACATCACGCTTAAGTTAAGCTTTACATCATTCGGGCAGTTTTCAACTTGATTGCATCTCTGGTTACTTTGAAAACCGCCTCTTTACTCCTATGGGTTCCCTAAGTGGGTGCATCTTCTACGCCAGCCGCCCTAAAATGACGCAGACCAAAGCTGGATTGCTTCGCATGCAGGGGTCGCTTGCAATACCAGAAGTCTAAATCATGCGCCGCAACTGCACCAGAAAAGCCGTATGCCCCACCTGCTGAAACCTGGGGTGGGCGACAGGGGGGCGGATCTCCCACTCGCGGTGCAGCACTTCCAGGGTGCGCTCGAGCAGGTACGGCAGGTTCTGGGTTTTGATGTACTCGAGAAGCGTGATCACCTGGGTGATATTGGGCAGATAGCAGACCAGAAAACGATCCGGTTTGAGCGCTGGGGTACTGGCGCGCAGCACCGTCCAGGGCTCCATCATGTCCAGCGCGACGCCATCAAAGGTGTTGGGTTCCAGTTCGGCCTGGGCCAGATCGGCTTCCACCCAGATTAGGTTGCCCCAGTCTTCAAATTCGCTCACGTTTCGTCTGGCCCGTTCCTGGTGTCTGGTGCGGGCTTCGTAGCTCCAGACCTGGCCCGCTGGCCCCACCGCCCTGGCCAGATACATCGTCAGGCCGCCCGAACCCGAACCCGCTTCCAGCACCGTCATGCCCGGAGCCAGGTCGAGCAGAAAGCAGAGGGTGGCGGCATCCTTGGGATAGGTGGGGGTGGCCTCGCGGGGCATGTTTAGCAGATAGTCTTCCAGGGTGGGGCGGTGGATGGTAAACGACTCCCCCTGCGGGGTGGCGATCTGCTTTCCAGCGCCGGCCTGCACAATGGCCTGGTGGCGTATCGAGCCCCGGTGATAGTTAAAGCTGCCTCCTTCTTGCAACCGGAAGAGATAGGTGCGGCCCCGCCGGTCCTGCAGCAAGGCCCAGTCGCCGTAGGTCATAAGACTTAGCCTAGCGGGTTTGCCGGTGGGTTTGTCAAACCCAGTGCGGGGTAGCCAAGACCCTAGACTGCTGTTTGTCCCAGCACCCATCCCGAATCCCCCAAATGGGGGGTGAGTTTGTTAATTTCTCGAGGACACCCCTTCAAAAATGTCGAGCCTCCATTGCAATAACCGGCATTAATCTAAGCGTTACTCAGCGCTTCTTTTAAAGTGAATTATCAGGTCAGAGTTCACCAGAGACCTTCCGGACCCCTTCTAAGATGCACTCTGGGAGCAAGCGCTGGACGGTAGCAGGAAATCTTCCTGGGTTCACGCCGGTTTCTCCTCGAGCAGTACTCCGCAATTGTTTACATCCACTGCGGCGATGTTGAGGGGGTCTTGTGAAACAAGCTAGTGGCCTGAGCGTGATTGAACTGATCGTGGTGACCACGATTCTGGGCATCCTGATTGCCCTGGGCGGAGGCTGGTTTAGCTCGGATCGCATGCGGGTCAACCAGGCGGCCCAGATCCTGAGCGCCGATGTGACCCGGGCCCGTCTTGAATCCTTGCGGCGCAATGTGCCGGTCGGGATTCGCTTTAGCTTTGCCAGCGGAACCAACCGCTACGAAATTGTGGCCGATACCGATCAGGATGGTCTCGATAACGAAGACCTGGTGATCAGCCGCACCCAGTTTGGGGCGGGGGAGTGGGGCCGGGTGCTGGGTGGCTTGCGGCAGTGCACGGCTGCCGATGCAGCTGCCTCTACCAGTGCCGAGGTGGTCTTCGACGCCCGGGGGGTCTATCAGCTCGCCACCAGCCGCAGCGTGCAGCTTTCCATTGGCTCTTATAGCCGCTTCATCAACATCAACCAACAAGGTAGGGCGCAGATCAGGACGGCCTGTCCATAGGAGCGTATATGCAGAATCGAGGAATCACGCTGGTCGAGTTGCTGATTGCCCTGGCGGTGATGGGAGTGGCCTTTGGGGTGCTGGTCTATGCCCAGGTTACCAACTACCAGGCTACCGCCAGGGCCGGGGTGGTCAGCCAGGTCAAAGATACGGCCACGCAAATTCTGGAGAACCAGGTGGGGGTGGTACTGGCGAACTTCACCCGCTATTACAACGGCTGCCCCAATGGCAACGAAAGCGGGAGTAATTTTGTTTGCTCGGGCACCGGGTTCATCATCAATAGCGGCATCAATGAAGGACTGGAGGGAGAGGGGCAGGTTCTGATCCAGTCTTCGGCGGCCAGCCAGGGCATCAGCATCGCCCTGGCTACCCGGGTCTCGTGCTACGACAGTTTTGCTTCGCGTACTGCGGCCATCGGTTCAGGCAGCCTCGAGCCCTGCCCCCGGGTTAACTAGGAGCCTGCCATGAGAACCAAAGGTTTAACGATCCTCGAGCTGATGGTGGCGCTGGCGATTTTTGGCATCGTGCTGGCCATCGCTACCCGTTTCTTTGCCAGCCAGTCGCAGGACACCCGCATCGTGCAGGAGCGTAACGAAGTACAGGATCGGGCGCGCCTGGTGTTGCAGATGGTCAGCCAGGACTTGATTCTGGCGGGCTCGAGCCGCTTCATCCGCAACAACGAAGTGCGTTTCGATGCCGCCAACTGGGTTTCCTGTGCGCCTGGAACCCCCTGCCTGACCGGTACCGACCACACCGATCACGATACCTTCGTGACCCGCTACCACACCAGCCTCTACCCGAGCGGCCAGGAGTGCCGCTCCATTGGCTACCGCTTCAACGCCACCACCCTAATGCGGGCCGACGTACCTTGCAGCCAGGCCCCTACCGGGGCTATCGCCGCTGGCAGCTACCTCGAGTTCGCCACCCAGATCACCCAGCTTAATATTCGCTATGTCTGCGGCGACTCCGCTGCTACCGAAGTAGGGCTGCCCAGCGGTTGCATTGCCGTAGCCAACCCCACCGAACGCTTCGTGCGGGCTGCCCTGGTCACGGTCACGGCGGCCTCACCGCAGGGAGGCTACACCTACACCATCGCCCAGCGGGTGCCAATCCGCAACCTGAAAACCGACGAGGTGCTGTGATGCGACAACCCCAGGGAATCGCGCTGGTCGTCACGCTGGCCATCCTGGTGGCGGTCGGGCTGCTGGCTTTTGCCTCCTCGATCACCACCCTGATCAGCCAGTGGAGTGCCCGCAACGAGCGCGGCGCGACCGAAGCCTACTATGTGGCCGAAACCGGCCTGCAGCAGTGGAAAACCCGCCTGTTCCAGTCCTATCGCTGGCAGCTCTACGAGACGGTGCGCAACACCAGTGGCAGCCGTACCCCCACCCGCAGCGAGTGCGGCAACGTGCTGGCGGGCGGGGTGGACTGGAACCGCAATGGGCGCATTGACAGCGATGAAACCCTGCCCACCACCCGCACCGGGAGCGTACCGATGGGCCCCGGCACCGGCACCTACACCATCACGGTGGCCCAGGATCCCACCCGCCCCCGCTTCATGCTGGTGCGCTCGGTGGGCCGGTTCAATGGCTCCCAGGCCGTCGCTCAGGCTACCTTCGACCTCTCCAACACGGGTCCCTGGAACTATGCCATTTTTAGCGGACGCGGTGCGGCCAACCGCCACCTCAACGGTGGGGCCCTGATACGCGGGGGGCTCTATGTGCAGGGCCAGAGCAGCGACCCCGACCGGACTGTGATTGACTCCAACGGCAACTTCCGCATGGAAAACGAGTACAACTACAGCACCGACAGCGTACTGGCCAACCGCCTCAACAGCGATATGCGCAGCCTCTCCAACCTCTGTGCCACCCTGCGCGTCCAGTACGGGCGGGTGGAGGTGAGCGGAAGCTCGGAGTATGGCGACCCCAGCAACCCCCTGCTGGGCGCCTATGTGGGCGATGCTACCAACGATATTTTTGGCAACACCTCCAGCGTTTGTACCGCCAACCGGGGGATCTGCACCGACGACCGGGGTGCTTTCGATCTGCCTCCTGCTCTGGCTCCCCGCTTCCCCGAGTTCAACACCACCCCCTGCGCCAGCGACCCCAGCCGCACCTGGGCCGCCTGTGTGCGCGACGAGGCCGCTGCCAGGGGCATCCGCATTACCGGTAGCGGCATTCTCTTTCCGCCAGGAGCCCTGCCCACCAGTCCCCTATCGTGCGTCCTGGGCAACGTGCTCAGCGGAGGGGCACTGCGTTTTGGCAACGCCAGCATGGACTGCCGCTATACCCTGGATGGCCGAACTGGCGGCTTCCGCTACACTGCGGGTAGTCCCGGCACCCTGGAAATCTACGGCACCCTCCACACCCATGGCATCAACGTCTTTTTTGACCATGCGGTCAACTACCGGGCCTTCGACTTCACCAACCCCACCACAGACCGCAATGCCTCGATCTTTGTCGAGGGGGGTAGCATCACCCTCAGCCGCGATCTGCTGCCCGATGCCAGCTCGGCCACCTTCCCCAGCCAGGTACTGGGTCTGCTGGCCCAGAACAACATCGAGCAACTCACCAGCAATGCCATGGGCATCTTCTATGCCGGAAACCGCTTCCGCACCCAGCGTGACCAGCGCACCCTGGGCACCGTTGTGGCCAACGAATTCTGCACCACCAGTGCGGGCGGTAGCCAGTGCAACGCCGGTCAACGGGCCGAGGTCACCTACATTCCGACCATGGGCAATATCCCGGTGGCCGCACAAATCCCCGAAGACACCATCATCGCCTCCTTCAAGATCATGTCCTATGAGCGGCGCTAATCCGATGGTCTAACTCAACCCACGTCTGGAGTGTGGGGGTTGTGCTCGAGGCAGCCAGAACACCAGACCCCAGGCTGTGGGGATCGTAGACTGAAGCCATGCCGCTCAAGCACCAACTGGCCTGGGTCATTGGCTTACTGGCCTTCATTCCCAACCTGGTTATTGTGGTGACCTTCTGGGTCTCGGCCCGTGGGCAGCCCCTGGAGACCTCGCTCTTCCTGCTGATCTGGGTGCTGGTACTGGCCCTGATCGCAGCCTCGGTGGGCTATATCCTGGCCAACACCCTGCTGCGCCCGATGGACGAGCTGACCCGTGGCCTCTACTACCTCCGGGGAGCGGGCCGCACCCTGGCCGAACTATCGTTGCCCTCGCCCAAACAGCGCCCACCCGCCGAGATTGGACAACTGCGCGAGGGCTTTGAGGAAGTGCTGGATCATCTGCGCGACCTGCTGGAAGCCCGCGAAGCCACCTACGCCGCCCTGACCCACGATCTCAAAACCCCCCTGCTGGCCAGCTTGCGGGCGCTGGAATACCTGGAAGAGGCCGACAGGATAGGGCCGGAGAAGCGCAAAGAGATGCTACGCAACCTGCAGGAAGAATTGAACCGTAGCTATCTGCTGGTGGAGAATCTGCTTACCGCCAGCCGGCTGGAAGCCCAGCGCATCCAGCCGGAAAACCTTTATTTGCGTTCGCTACTGGAGGATTTCCGGCTTCGCTATGCACAACAAGCACAAAAGCGCGGCCTGCGCCTGGAGATTGAAGGGGCTGGGCAGGCCAGGGCCGAACGGCTGCTCCTGGAGCGGGCTGCGGCCAACCTGACCGAGAACGCTCTGCGCCACGCCCGAAGCCGGGTGGTGTTACGGGCCGGAGATGGCTGGCTCGAGGTGGAGGACGATGGGCCGGGGTTGCCGGATAGCCTGGAAACTCTTTCCCAGCCTTTCCGCAGCCAGCGCCTGCGGGGGGTGCGGGCCGGAAGCGCAGGGTTAGGACTCTATGTGGCCCGACGGGTGGCCGAGGTGCATGGGGGACGGCTGGAAAATCTGCCCTCTGTATCCCAGAGTACCCGGCTCAGAATTAGACTCCAGCCGGTGGCCTCACCGTAGTTTGTGACATTTGAACAGCTTGACCCGTTCCTGCTCTATCCTCAAGCTTATTCGTTGAGAACGTAGATCGGTCTAGGTTGACGGTGGTTGGCCGGATGATTAATGAGCAATTAACGTAACACCCGAACCCCCAACCGGGGGTCTTTGATTTGATCGAAAACCCCTACCTTAGGAACTAAGGAAGCGGGGAGCGTCCCTAAACATGGCCAAAAAACTGCCAAGAACCTGGTCGCCTGGTGGCTTTACCCTGATTGAAGGAATCGTGGTGACGGCCATCATGGCCATTATATTTTCGGTTGCCCTGATGGGCTTTCGAGGCTTTTCCAACCCCCTCGAGAACCAGTACTCCGAACTGATCTCGCTTATACGCCTCGCGCGCATCAAGGCGATGCAGAACACCGCCGCGTATCGTCTTAGCGCAGACGCGGGCGTGGTGAGGGTCGAGTTTGCTCCCAACTGCACATCCCCCACCTGGAGTAGCGACCCCAGTATTGGACGAGACCTTGGTGGTGGGACTCGAGGTTTTCGTCTCAGTGACGGGGTCAGTATGACCCCAGCAAGCTGGATCCTCTGCTTTACCAGCCGGGGCAGCCTGGGGTCTCCCAGCAACCTGACTCTAAACCTGAGCCGCAGTGGTAATACCCGCAGTATGCAGGTTCATTTGGGTGGAGGTGTGGCTAGACAATGAGAAACGGCTTTTCTTTGATCGAGGCGCTGGTTGCGCTGGCCATTCTGGGCATCCTGCTGGCCTTCGTTATTCCCAGTTTTGCTGGGTTTCTCCAGTCCAATTCCAACAACGAAATTCGCAATCAGGCCATAGTGGTCGCCCAACAGCAGATGGACTTTTGGAGACAGCAAGCGAAAGGCGTAACCGGCTCTACCCTGCCCACCTCGGGTAACTCTGGGACCCAGTCCATTGCGCAGGGGGGTCGCACTTTCAACGTAACCACCCGGTTCTGTCCCGACCCGGCCCAGTGCTCGAGCGATAAACGCCAGTTCAGGGTAGAGGTGCGCATGGGAACCCGGCTGGTTTATAGCCTGGAGGCGGTCTATGTCATTTTCAACTAGCTCTTTCCAGACTGGCGGGCCAGATACCTTCCGGCCAGACTCCAGGAGGCCAAGACGTCAACCAACCCGAACGGCTGGCCTTACCCTGATCGAACTGCTGGTTGCTTCGGCGGTATCCATCTTGATACTGGCCTTGCTGGTACCCATTGTGATGGGAAGTCGCCGCCTGTTTACCCTGGATCAGGCCCGAACCGGGGTGAACCAGGAACTCCAAACCGTGGCCTCGATCATCGGTGACGACCTGCGCCAGGCGGGTCAGGGGCTGCTGTACGCGGGCGCCGGCTACAACTCCAGCCCCAGACCGATCATAGTGACCTCGGGAACCGGGGGCGATACCCTCGAGGTCTGGACTGCCCGCAACAACGCCCCCACCCCCATCGGGGTTTGCGGTACCGTCACCTCCACCCAGATTCCGGTCTCCAGTTCGTCCAGCGGTTGCGCCCAGGGCGATGCCAACAGCAACAACATTCCCGACGCCGCAGAACCTTTCGAGAACTTCCGCGTTGCACAGGGGGGAATTGTAGAGGTCTATCTTTACAATCCCGCCACCCGCACGGGCAAACTGGTAAACCTCACAGGACGTACTGGGACGGCTGCCAACTTCAACTTTACCTATACCGGGCCCGCCGGGGGCACCTATGGCCAGGGCTCGAGTCTGATCATCCTCAACCGGCGCCGTTACTCGGTTATGGATGGACAACTCCTGATCTCCGAGAACGGAGGTGCAAATCGGGTGGTGATGGTCGGAATTACCCAGTTCCGAGCGGAACCGCTCACCACTACCGGAGGTGCCTGGACTCCCAGCATGCAGCTCTCGACCTTTAGTCAGGTTCGCCTGACCATCACCGCCCGGGATCCCCAGGGTCTGACCCGCACCCAGACCAACACCTTCTTCCCAAGAAACTTCCTCTCGCAGTAGGAGGACACCTGTGAAAATGTCTAATCGAGGCTTCGCCTTTTTGTCGGTGGTACTGATGATGGCGGTACTGGCATCACTGCTTACCGCCTACTTTACCCTCAGCATTCTGGACACCAGCAACTCGGCTGCCGTTGCCTCGCGCACCCAGGGCTTCTTTGCGGCCGAGACCGGCCTGAACCTGCGGGCTGGCGCAGTAAAGGATCAGTTTGCCCATCATATGCGGCCTACCGGTACAGCCCCCGCAACCTCCAATGCCTGCACTCCCGGCAACCTCGGCAGCGGCGACTTCGCCTGTCAGACCACCACCGTCCAGGGTAAGCAGGTCGTGACCTATATGCGCGAGCTGACCACCAATCTGGCTACCGGAGACACCGTCCACATTCCTCCAGGCGAGCCCTATCAGGGGCTTTGGGCCAACCAGTACCGCTACGATGTGTTTGCCCGTTCCTTAACCCGCCAGGGGCAGCCCGAAGCCATTGTGCGGATGACCTTCCGCCAGCGTATGATTCCCCTCTTCCAGTTTGGGGTCTTCTATGAAGGCGACCTCGAGTTCGACCGCACCGCTACCATGAGCATGGCCGGGCCCATCCACTCCAACTCCAACATCTTTCTGGATGCGGGCGGGAGTTCCAGCCTAACCATCAGCGACAACGTGACCTCGGTTCGAGACCTGTACCGTGGGGGAAAGAGCAATGTGGGCTGCGGCGGCACCGTGAGCGTTATTGGTACGACCATTGATTGTGATACCGGAACCCGGCGAATCCTGGGTGCAACCGAGATCGCGGGCTGGAACGGACGGGTGCAGAACAACATGAACCGCCTGGAAATTCCCGCTCCAGCAGCGTTCGATCCCGGCGGGCTGTACTGGCAAAGGGCCGAGCTCAGGGTGGTGCTCAACCTCAACGTAACCCCCCCCCGGGTTGAGGCCCGCAATCTGGATGGTACGGTTCATGCAGCGCTGACCTCGGCACTTTCCGCAGGCACCGCTTTCGACCCCAATTCAGGGGGGGGAAGCCGGGCAGTGGACTTTTCTGCATCCTTTTACAACAACCGCGAACTCACCACCCGGCCTACGCTGGGTCCCATCCAGATGCTGGAAGTGAACATGGGACAGTTGCTGCAAGCCCTGCAGAGCAGCGGCCTGGTCAACCTGGCCGACACCACCGACAACGGCCTGGTCTTTTACTTTGGCGTAGAAGGGCCGAACAGCAACGCCCTTAATAATTACGGGGTGCGCATCCGCAACGGGGCCGACCTTACCGCCGCCAACGCGCAGATCCGGGGTCTGACCGTAGTCACCAACCAGGCTTTATACCTACAGGGCCACTATAACAGTGATACCTCGACCGGGACCGGCTCGCGCTGGCGTCCGGCGGCCCTGCTGAGCGACTCGCTCAACATCCTTTCGAGCGACTGGTTTCAAAACCACCCCAACCCCTACATCAGCGGGCATTATGGGCCTGCATTTACCAACCCGGGTGGCCTGACCAACAACCTCCCCAATTCCTGCGGCACCCTCAGCCTGACCGGCATGGTTACCAACGCGACCGCCCCCCAGATTGCCGGCGATGCCAAAAGCAACCCCCGGTGCCGCAACCGCTGGATGAGCCTTCCATCGGGCGAGGACAGCGCCAACGCCCGCAACCGCTGGATCCCTCCGGCAGCCGACACGAGGGTGCAGGCCGCCGTGTTGACCGGCTCCACCATCACCCCCAGCATCGGCGGCCAGAGCGCAGGGGGCGTGCACAACATCATGCGCTTCCACGAACAGTGGACCAACCAGTGGCCGGAGGTTCTGATCGCACCCTCGAGCGAGTCCCTGTGGACCGCCAGTAAAGGTTCCCGAATTGGAACCGTGACCATGACCATCAACGGCACGAGTCTGAGCATGAGGCGGTTTAACAACCTGACCTCGAGTCGTACTTACAGCTACCTTGGCTCGATTGTGAGCCTGACCACCAATGGTCCCCGGTTTGTCAATGGGCAGTTTTTCCTGGGCCAGCCCTGGTACCACCCGCCCGTGCGAAACTGGGGCTTCGACACTCGCTTTCGTAACTTCACCCTGCTGCCCCCGCTCTCGCCCATGGCCTCGTACATGAGCCAGGAGCTTTTCCACCGGGATTTCAACCAGTAAACCGGCTGCACAAACCGGCCTGGCCGGAGCAAGGTACGCCTTCAAACCCCAGACCAACCGGAAGGCCAGGCTTAAATCGCAGTCGGCTTCTGCCGGGCTTCGCGGTCACCCTGACCCTCGATAACCCTGCGACTAGGCTCAGGGCAAGACTCAGGGCAACGCTGAAGGATCCGATACCCGACTCGGTCTAACCCGACCGAAGGGAGGCGCTTTTTTCGCCGACCGTCCGGGAGGGGTGTGCTCCAGGCTTCAAAAAAATAGCCTCGGGGTCTCCGGGTTGGAGGATGGTCTTTTTGAGTCCGGTATGATGCGCTGCACTGCCCGGAATTCGATTGACCTGGGAGTATCCGATTCTTCGGCCCAACGGCCTTAGAGTGGCCTTGCGGCAGTGTGGTAAGCGCTCCGGAGACCAGTCCTGCTTTTGTGATAAGAGTCTGGCTCCGCGCTGGTTTCGGTGTAAAGGGCGGAAGATGTGCTATTTTGAGCCGAGATGCGCCTGCTGATCGCCGACGACCACCCCCTGTTTCGCGTGGGTCTGCGGGCAGCCCTCGAGCGGGAGGGCTTCGAGGTGGTGGGTGAGGCCAGCAACGGCCAGGAAGCCCTCGAGAAAGCCCTCGAGCTGATGCCGGATGGCGTGGTGTTGGATGTGCGAATGCCCCAGCTGGATGGAATTGCTACAGCCCGCATGTTGCGCGAACGCCGCTTTCGCGGCCTGATCACCCTTTTGACAACCTTCGCCGAACCTGTTCTCGTTCAGCAAGCCGCCTTTGCGGGGGCCGACGCCTACTGGTTAAAGGAACTTCCTCCCGAGGCGCTGGCCGAGCGGCTACGCCGCCTGGATCAGGGTCTGGAGCCTCGATTAAGGGCTCCAGAACTTCCCAAACTGACCTCCCGCGAGCAAGAAGTGTTGCAGTGGATGGCCCAGGGGCTCTCTACCAAAGAGATTGCCCGCAATTTGCACATTTCGCCCGAAACCGTCAAAGACCACCTGGTGCGGCTCTACGAAAAACTCGAGGCCCGCAACCGTGTCGAGGCCCTCGAGCGGGCCCGCAGCCTGGGGCTGCTGAGCCACTGAAAGGACCATTTCTGCTGCTCTCATATTTCGGTAGACTTCCTGCAGGAGTCGTGAATAGAACCTAGCGAGTCGTTATCTCGGGTACGGCAAACCCTATAGCGTACGGGTCTTGTGCCAGGGGCCTGCTCCCTCGTCCTACCGCACACCCCCAAATGGGGGTGTTACAATTCAAGGCAATTGCAAACCATTAAGTTACGGTTGTAAGGTTTGGAGGCGTTCCATGCCAAATACAAAGGGAATTACGCTGGTTTCAACACTGGTCTTCATGTTCATCGTTATTATTCTGGTAAGCGTCTCTACGCTTACCTCCCTCAACAACCGCCGCAATGCCCAGGATGCCCTGCGTACCTCGCAGGCTCAGTTTGCCGCCGAGGCTGGCCTCGAGCGGGCCGTGGGCCGGTTGTGGCATCAAATTCTGGCCAGTGCCGCTTCTTCTAGCGTAAGTGCCTATGCGGTCGAGTTGAACCGTTTCGGCCTGACCAACGGCACCAGCATTGCCAGCCTGTTTGGCGACCCACAAAACCTGGGGGATGGCTCGAGTTTTGTGGTGCGGGTCTCACGCCAGGACGATACCAGCACCGACCCCGATGCCATCGTGCTGACCCTTACCTCTACCGGCACCCTGGCCGACGGAACCACCAGGCGCTTGCGCCAGGTTTTTCGGGTAGACCGGGCCTTCTTTCCCTTCGATTTTGCGCTCCTGACCAACAACGCCGAGTGCATTTTCTGCCATCTGGACGTGAAAAGCCTGGATGCCCTGCGGGGCAACCCCAATCCCGCCGACCCCAGCACCTGGTGGCGGCGGGCCAGGGTGGGGGTGCTGGAAAGCCTGATTATGCGCGACGATGAAGAGGCCGGGGTGGTTCATGGCTCGCTGCTGGCCCGGGGTACGGTGAGCCAGCAGTACAGCGGCAACATCGGGCCTTCCAACCGCTACCGTACCACCATGAACCCCGGCGACACCCGAATTCGCTCGACCACCTTAGTCAGCCCCACGCCTGCCAACTGTTCGACCCCCAGCAACTGCCTGAGCCCACAGAACCTCTACTACAACTATCCGGATGGCAGCAATTTGGCGGCCTTTGGCAACCGCTTCCCGGATGGCGAGCTGCCGGATCGTTTTCCCCTGCCCATCGCTGACACCAACAACAACCGCCTGATTGACGATGTCGAGTGGAATGCCGAGGTGAGCTCGAGCCTGACTGGCACCAACGAAAGCTACAGCGCCGGCACCATCACGGCCTCCATGACCATCAACCCTGGCGGCAGCATGGCCTGGCCGGGAGGAGGTTCGATCCAGACCCTAACCTCTGCCAGTCTGGGTCAGCGCCGCAGCAATGTGATTCTGGATGGCTCGGTCACCCCCATTGCCCTGAACGGTACGGTTTTTATTGACGGGGATGTGGTGATTCGGGGGCGGGTTCGCGGCAACGGCACCCTCCTGGCCCGTGGCAACGTCTACGTGATGGGCGACCTGACCTACGACTGTGGCACCGGAAGCAGCCTGGCCGCCTGCGACTACAGCACCCCCAGCCGCCTGCCCCAGCTCAACTTAATCGCCGGTGGGAATGCGGTGGTGGGCGATTATATGACCATTGATACCTTTAACAACGATGCAAGCCGGGACCGCATCAATATGCTGAGTACGGAGCGCAACCAGCAGACCATGTCCTTCTGCCAAACCAACCCCTCCCATCGGGCTTGCTCACAGCTCACCTCCACTGGCCGAAGCAGCCGTCCCAATCTCGCCCTCACCGAGATTGCCAACTTCAACCGCCGGGAGCTACAACGCTGGCTGCGAAACAACAGCTACCGCCCCCGCTTCTATACCTTTGGGGAGGACCGGATTTTCTTTAGTGGACGCTGCTACCACGACCCACAGGGGTACGGGGGCTACAGCACCATCCGTAGCGGGGCCCAGGTCTCGTTCTGCCGGGGAGATAGCGTACTGAGCACGGTCACCCTAACCGCGGATCAGGCCGAACAAATCCAGCGAAATTCCGCTCGTTTTGAGACCACCTCGAGCACCTTCGACAACGCCACCCTCAAAAACCTCTGGGCCGACTCGATGAACGCTCGAGGTACCGGCCCCCTGCGCACCGATGGTCTGCTCTACTCCGCCAATGCCATTTTTGGTCTTTCCCAGCGCAGGTACCCCAAACTGAATGGGCGCTGGGATCTGCGGGGCGGGCTGGTCGCTGCCGACACTGGCATCTTTGTGCCCGGCCCCGGAGACGGCACCTCGGGCCTGACCATCTACCACGACAACCGCTTGCGACCGCGCATTGCAACCGGCCAGCAGGCCCAGCTCAACCGTGGCATCTGGGAAGTGGTGGGGCAGTGAGAAGGCTCTCCAAACAGGGCGTGAGCCTGGTGGAGTTTTTGATCGCGCTGGCGGTGCTGGGTATTCTGCTGGGAGCAGGCTTTGTTTCGCTGCGCTCCTACCAGCAGAGCCTGATCATCCGTGAGGCGGCCACCCAGGTTGCCACCGAGCTCCAGGGCATTCGCCAGCAGGCCCGTCGGCAGTCGGTAAACTTTACGTTCCAGGCTAGCGCAAATGGCAATACTTACAGAGCAGGCCGCAGCAGCAACCTAGCTTCTCTCCCCAGCAAATCGCTGCCCTCTGGCGTGGTCTTTCAAAGCGTGCCTTCTGGTGGGGGGATAGTCAGGTTTGATGCCCCGTACGGCATTGTGAGCAGTGGAGCCAATGGCAGTTATGTCTTGCGAGGGCCTGGTAACCGAGTGCTCAACATCAACGTTGTTGGGAGAACTGGAAAGGTGGTGGTTCGTGCACCGTAGCGGTTTCTCTTTTATCGAAGTGATGGTGGCACTGGCAATCCTGTCTCTTACCATCGTTATTTTGAGCTACTTCGGCTCGAGCTTCACCCTCACCCGCAACGCCCAGATAGACACCCAGGCCCAGGCCTTTGCCCGCAGCTACTTCGACAATGTGCGGGCCAGTTGGACTACCCGCGCAGCCTACAACGCCGCTGTAGCGCCCTCTGTCACCCCTCCAAGCGGTTTCAGTAATCCCACCCCTACCCTCACTACAGTCCAGACCGTGGGCACCCAGGTGGTGGTGCGCCGGATTACCATCCAGTTCACCGGGCCACAAAACCGCACCTACCGCTTTGCCACCGAGGTAGTGTTGCCCCCCCAGTAGAGGTTTTATGCGTAAACAAGGCATTACCCTCATTGAATTATTGATAGCCGCCGTTATTGGGGTGGCGATTCTGACCCTAATTGCCACCAGCCTTCGAGGCAGTACCGACAGCATACGCTTTGTACAAAATTCACAGATGCTTACCGAAGATATCCGCACCGCTGGTAACCTCATTAGTGATTACCTGTCCACAGCAAGCTTTGTCTATCCACCTGGAACAGTGATTACCTTGAATACCCTCAGTAGCTATACTGTACGAAATCCTATAACCAACACCAACGTTTGGACTATTGGTACGCATCCAGCGGTAGCCATGCTGCAACCCATCAACCCCGGCAGTGGTGAGTTCAGATTTGTGATGATTTATGCTATGAATCGTGGCTGGGTTACTAATCGCACCCCCTCCTCTGAAATCCCGGAGCGTAGTGTGCCCAATGACAACAAGTGGGTGCTTTACATATATGAAGTGTTGGTAAATGTAGATGTGGCAAATCGCTTGCCCAATGGTCTGCCGTTAACGATTCCTACTCGCTTTCCAATTGTTTCTACTCCTGGGGGTAATAGCGGGAAATTGTTAGCTGACTATGTAGCGCCAAATAGGTTTACCGTTAGCTATCCTGACTGCTTGGGATTTGACGAAGCAGGTATTGCCACTCTGGTTTCCTGCCCTACTGCTCCACCAACTCCCCTCCAAGCAGCCCATAGTTCTGCACGAATTGCTTTTTCGTTGCAAGGCGAAATCCATCAAGGCGGGCGTGACACCCGTGTACCTTCCAATCCACTAAGTTTTCAAGCTGCACCACGCAATCTTGCCAAACGGTTATCTGATATTACCCGTAACTAGAGCGGGTGCGATGGCATATGGTCATCCATGTTACCACGATGAATCCAAGGCTACGATTACGTCATGACGAGTGTCTGAAGGACGCGAAGCAATTCAGTCCTGATCTGCATCCTTCGCTGGATTGCTTCAAGCCCTTTGGGGCCTCGCAGTGACGCTTCTTTCTGATGTGTGGAGTACAGCCAAATTCGGTGTTAGTCCCGCCCAGCCGACAACACCGCCAGGAAAGCTTCCTGCGGCACCTCTACTTTGCCGATGGCCTTCATGCGCTTTTTGCCCTCTTTTTGCTTCTCCAAAAGCTTCTTTTTGCGGGTGATGTCGCCGCCGTAGCACTTGGCCAGCACGTCTTTGCGCAGGGCTCTGACCGTGGCTCGAGCAATAATCTTGCCCCCAATAGCGGCCTGGATGGGCACGGCGAACTGCTGGCGTGGAATTACCTCGCCCAGCTTGTCCACAATATCGCGCCCGATGCCATAGGCCTTGTCCTTGTGTGAGATGAAGGCCAGGGCATCCACCCCTTCTTCGTTCACCAGAATCGAGACCTTGACCAGGTCGCCTTCCTGGTAGCCGATCTGTTCGTAGTCCATCGAGGCATAGCCCCGGCTGATGGATTTCAGGCGGTCGTGGAAGTCGTACAAAATTTCACCGAAAGGCACTTCGTACACCAGCTCGACCCGCTTGCCAATGTAGTGCATGTTGCTCATCTTGCCGCGCTTTTCCTGCAAGAGCTGCATGATGGGGCCCACATATTCTTCGGGGGTGTAGACCATCAGCTTGACGTACGGCTCGAATACCGCCTCGATCTTGTCGGGGCTGGGCAGCTCGGAGGGGTTGTGGATCTCAACTTCCGAACCGTCTGAAAGGTTTATCCGGTAGATTACGCTGGGGGCGGTGGAAATCAGGTCGAGATCAAACTCGCGCTCGAGGCGTTCCTGCACAATCTCGGCGTGCAAGAGCCCCAGAAAGCCGCATCTGAAACCAAAACCCAGGGCTTCAGAGGTCTCCGGCTCAAACGAGAGCGCGGCGTCGTTGAGCTTGAGCTTTTCCAGGGCTTCCCGCAGCCGGTTGTACTCCTGGGTATCGGTGGGGTAGAGGCCGGCAAACACCACCGGCTTGGCCGGCTGGAAGCCCGGATAGGGGGCCTGGCAGGGGTTTCTGGCCAAGGTGATGGTGTCGCCCACCTGGGCATCGCCGATCTCGCGGATGGAGGCGGTAATCCAGCCCACCTCGCCGGGGCCGAACTGCCCAACCGGCTCGAGTACCCCAGGCCGAAAGACCCCCACCCGATCCACCTCAAACTCCTTGCCGGTAGACCAGATACGGATCACGTCGCCGTGCTTGATGCTGCCATCCATCACCCGCACGTAGGGAATCACCCCCTGGTAGGCATCGAAGATCGAGTCGAAGATCAAGGCCTGGGTGGGGTTGGTGGGCTGGCCTCTGGGGGCTGGTACGCGCGCCACAATGGCTTCCAGGATCTCTTCCACCCCCTGTCCGGTCTTGCCCGAGGCAAACACGCACTCATCGGCGGGAATGCCCAGCACTTCCTCCACTTCCAGCGCGACCTCGAGGGGCTGGGCGCCGGGCAGGTCAATCTTGTTGATGACCGGGATGATGGTGTGCTCGTGTTCCATGGCCAGGTAGAAGTTGGCGATGGTCTGGGCCTCGACCCCCTGGGAGGCATCCACGACCAGCAACACCCCTTCCACTGCCGCCAGGGCCCGGCTGACCTCGTAGCCAAAGTCCACATGGCCGGGGGTGTCAATCAGGTTGAAGGTATAGGTCAGGCCCGACTGGCTCTGGTAATACAGCCGCACCGCACTGGCCTTGATGGTGATGCCGCGTTCGCGCTCGAGTTCCAGCGAGTCCAAAAACTGCTCGCGCATCTCCCGATCCGAGACCGCCCGGGTGGTCTGGAGAATGCGATCCGCCAGCGTAGACTTGCCGTGATCTACGTGCGCGATGATGGAGAAATTTCTAATCCGTTCCTGCACAGCCTATACATTGTAGCCGATGCCCCGGGAAACTCTGTAAGTAAACGCTGCACAAAGCCAGGAATTCGCCGCCTATCGCCGCCAGCTATTGGCACTTACTGATCATCATCAAGCCCCAGCCCTCACCAGGTCGTTGACACACTCATCTGGGTTTTGTAATGTTGAGCACAACGTTCTCTGGCAGCAAAGCTCCAACTGCAAAAGGGAGGTTCGAAAATGAAACGACTGTGGATGGTAGGTCTGATCGTCCTGGCTTCGCTGGGGCTGGCCCAGACCAGGATCGGCAACTGTGAAGTAACGGGCCAGAAAGGGCAGTTTCCCATTCGCCCGGTGGTAGCGGGCCAGCTCACCGTGCAAACCAACCTGCCGGGGCCGGGTTTCTGGAATGGGGACAGCCCTGCCACCATCAGGGATGGCTTCGAGTACTGCCTGGCGGCCAACATTGCCCACCGCGCCGGACTGGATAGGGTGGTGGTGCAGAATGTGGCCTGGGATGCCTTGATTGCGGGGCAGACCCGCAACTTTGATTTTGCGCTGTCGCAAATCACCATTACCGAGGCCCGCAAGCGGGTGGTAGACTTTTCCCGGCCCTACTTCTCCTCCGACATTGGGGTGCTGGTGGATGCGAGGAACAGAAACAAGTTTAACTCTGTAGCCAGTCTCCGCACCGCCCGTCTGGGTGTGCAGCAGGCCACTACTGCGGCTACCTTCCTTACCAACCGCCTGCGCCACCCGCAAAACCTGACCAGGGTTTTTCCCGACGTGGCAGCGGGCTTCACAGCGCTACGGGCTGGTCAGATAGATGCTTTCATCATTGATACCGCGATAGTGCTGTCCGAGGCGGGCAAGTCCCGGGGTGCGCTGGCAGTGGTTGGTCAGTTCAAGACCGGCGACAACTACGGGGCGCTTTTTGCGAGAGGCAGTACCAACCGGGCCCTGGTTGACAGGATTCTGGAGGCGCTCGAGAGCGATGGTACCCTCAAAAAGCTGGCCCAGACCTATCTGGCTAAGGAATGGGGCATTGACCCCACCACCGTGCCGGTCTGGCAACCCTGATCACCAGGTTTGTAACCGGGGGTGCAAAAGAAATCCGCCCCCGGTTTTTTTCGGTACAATCGCTTATTCATGCCGGAGACAGGTTCTAACTTAAAGGAAGCACGTCGGCGTACCCCCACCTTGCCCAGGGATGGTTTCAGATTTGCCCTGGTAGCGCTCCTGCTGGCTATCTCGCTGATTGTGGCTACCGGGGCGGTGATGTGGGAGGTCAAGCAGACCATGGCCACCAACCTTTTTCAGGCCTTATGGGCCGACTGTTTGTTGGTACTGGTAACGCTGGTTCCGCTGGGGCTTTTGCTCACAGCCAGCCACAGCCTGCGGCAGTCGCGAGCAGCCCAACTGGCCCTTCAGAAGGATAATCTGATTGCTGCTCGAGTCCACAGCTCAGAAGCCCATACCTGGGCCTGGTTTACCCTGGGCTATGCAGGGGCGTTGCTGCTATTCCTGCTCCTGGTGCTGTTCTTTATCGCCAATAATGTGGCGGTGGGGCGCACTTTTTTTCAGCTCCCACTGATTGCAGACTCGTTTGGCCTCATTCTGCAAGCATTCTGGGTCAATGTGGTAATTTTCTTGTTCGCAGGTGTTTTCTCGCTGGCCTGGGGCCTGGTGGTGGCTATTGCCAAGCTACTGCCTGGTAAACCAGCCCAGCCCATTCGCTTCATTGCGACCATATATACCGATGCCTTTTTGAGCCTACCCTCCATCATCGTGATTTACCTAATTGGCTTTGGCCTTCCGCTTACCGGTATCCCCTTTTTCCGCAATCTGCCGTTGGAGGCTTTGGCGGTGGTGGCTCTGACGCTGACCTACGGAGCCTATATGGCTGAGGTCTACCGGGCAGGTCTCGAGAGCATCCACCCCAGCCAGTGGGCCGCCTCCCGCAGCCTGGGTCTCTCCTACGGACAGACCCTTCGTTTTGTAGTGGTGCCCCAGGCGGTGCGGCGCATCATCCCACCCCTGCTCAACAACTTTATCGGGATGCAAAAGGACACCGCCCTGGTCAATGTGGTGGGGGTGATAGATGCCTTTAACCAGGCCCGCATCATTGCTTCCAACGATTTTAATCTCTCGGCAGTGACCACGGTGGCGCTTCTCTTCATCCTGATTACCATTCCCCAGACCCGCCTTGTGGATCGCCTGGTAGAACGGGATCGGGCCCGCTTCCGGCAGGGGTAATTGAGCAGGGGAGCGTGGGAGTGAATTTACCGTTTGTCATGGATAGAACGCCGACCAAAGGCGCTTTTTCGGCTCTTGGCCTTCGGCTTTGGGCTTTCGGCTTGGGAGGCCATGCATGAGCTTTCTGGAAGTCAAAAACGTGGTTAAGCGCTTTGGAACCAACGAGGTATTGCGGGGCCTCAATCTAGCGGTAGAAGAGCATCAGGTGGTCTGCTTGATTGGGCCTTCGGGCTGTGGCAAGTCTACGCTGCTGCGCTGCGTGAACGGGCTGGAAGAAATCCAGGAGGGTGAGATTCGACTGCACGGCGACCGCATTACCGGGCCGGGGGTTGACCTGAACGTTCTGCGGCGGGATGTGGGCATCGTGTTTCAGAGCTTCAACCTGTTTCCGCACATGTCGGTTTTGCAGAATATTCTTCTGGCCCCTATTCAGGTGCTGCGTATGCCCGAAGCCGAGGCCAAAGCAAAAGCCATGGGGTTGCTGCGGAGGATTGGCCTCGAGCACAAGGCCCAGGCTTATCCCGACCAGCTTTCGGGCGGGCAGCAGCAGCGGGTTGCCATCGTGCGGGCGCTGGCCATGGAACCCATGCTGCTCCTGCTGGACGAGATCACCTCGGCGCTTGACCCGGAACTGGTCTCGGAGGTGCTCAATCTGCTGCGTGAGCTGGCCCACGAGGGTATGACCATGATTCTGGCGACCCACGAAATGGGTTTTGCCAGGGAAGTAGCCAGCAAAGTGTGCTTTATGCACCAGGGGGTGGTGCATGAGGAAGGCCCGCCTGAGCAGATATTTTTCAACCCCCAGCACGAGCGTACCCAGCAATTTCTGTCGAGCATCATCGAAGCCGGGCGTTTGTAGCAAGGGAAAACCCAGGTTTCCCTGGGTTTGTTGGCTCCGCGAGCAGGGCTCGAACCTGCGACCATTTGTCGAAGCACTGGCAACAGGAGTAAAGGTGGCTGGGTCTGGCAGGTTGGCGGTGTTACCAGCGTGCGTGCTGGACAGACCTCCGGTAAGACCGCCAAACCCAATGGCCCTGTTGGCATTACCAAGAACACACAACCTGCTGGTGTCGAGGCCGGCAAGGGCAACTCGCTGGCCCAGGGAGACCGGGACGCGCTAGAAAGGGGCGACCTGGCCGAATTCTGGGCCCCCCTGCTCTCTGGGCTGTGGCCGTGGCGCAGGCCCGAGCGATAGACCCCACCCTTCCCAATAAGGTGCGAGCAAGGTGCGTTACCCACCGGATTTGACCGGGAGGGTCTGCCTGTCCAGCGCGCACAAAGGGGTCGTTGCTGTAGCCCGTTCGCTCAGGGGTCAGGGCCGGCACTATCAGGTGCAAGAGGGTTCCTTTATTGGCCTGGTTCATGAGGGTTCCTTTATTGGTATGGTATATGGGGTTCCCTTTGGGTACTCCCCACCCCCGCCCTGGGCACTATCCGGGAGGCCCCCGAGGATGCCCTGAACCACGGGCCAGGCGCAAGGTGCTGGATTTGGGGCCTGGACAGTCGGGGGAGCGGTGCAAAAGGGGAAGCGCAATAGGCAGCGGCCTGGGGTAAGCGAAAACCGCTTAAGCTAACACCAGCAGCCGGGTAGACTATTAGCTAGCTATGGCTAAGGCAGTCTCGAGCCGGAAGAACAACGGGGCATCGCTGGGGTTTGAAGCCACCTTGTGGGCCGCCGCCGACAAACTGCGCGGCCACATGGACGCCGCCGAGTACAAGCACGTGGTGCTGGGCTTGATCTTCCTCAAGTACATCTCCGATGCCTTCGAGGAGCGCTAGCAGCAAGTGAGCGCCGAGTACGGCCAAGAGGCCGCCGAAGACCGCGACGAGTACACCGCCGAGGGCATCTTCTGGGTACCCAAGGAGGCGCGGTGGGGCGTGCTCCAGTCCAACGCCAGGCAGCCCGAGATCGGCAGCCGCATTGACCAGGCGATGGAAGCGCTGGAACGCGAGAACAAAACCCTCAAGGGAGTGCTGCCCAAAGGCTTCGCCCGCCCTACGCTCAACAAGGAAGTGCTGGGTGGCCTGATTGACCAGTTTTCCAACCTGGGGCTGGGCAGCGCAGAGCACCGCTCCAAGGACGTGCTGGGGCAGGTCTACGAATACTTCCTCTCCAAGTTTGCCAGCGCCGAGGGCAAGCTGGGGGGCGAGTTCTATACCCCGCAGTCGGTGGTGCGGGTGATTGTGGAGATGCTGGCCCCCTACAAGGGGAGGGTCTACGACCCCTGCTGCGGCTCAGGCGGGATGTTTGTCAGTTCGGAGAAGTTTGTCGAGGCCCACGGCGGCAGGCTGGGAGACATCAGCGTGTTTGGGCAGGAGTCCAACCCCACCACCTGGCGGCTGGCCAAGATGAACCTGGCCATCCGGGGCATCGAGGCCAACCTGGGGCCGCACAACGCCGACACCTTCCACCAGAACCTGCACCCCGACCTGCGGGCCGACTATATTCTGGCCAACCCACCTTTCAACATCTCCGACTGGGGCGGCGAGCGGCTGCGCCAGGACAAACGCTGGCAGTTCGGCGCGCCCCCGGTGGGCAACGCCAACTATGCCTGGGTGCAGCACATGGTTTATCACCTGGCGCCCAACGGAGTAGCGGGCTTCGTGCTGGCCAACGGCTCGCTGAGCAGCAACACCAGCGGCGAGGGCGAGATTCGCAAAGCGATTATCGAGGCCGACCTGGTGGACTGCATCGTGGCCCTGCCGGGGCAGCTTTTCTACACCACCCAGATCCCGGTAAGCCTGTGGTTTATCGCCAAGAACAAGAAGAACGGGCGCGGCATGGAGGGCAAGATACTGCGCAACCGCAGCGGCCAGACCCTTTTTATTGATGCCCGCAAGCTGGGCTATATGGAGACCCGGGTCAACCGCAACCTGAGCGACTCGGAGATCGCCCGCATTGCCAGCACCTACCACAACTGGCGTGGCGACGGCGCGGGGGAGTACGCAGACGTAGCGGGCTTCTGCAAGAGCGCCACAACCGAAGAGATAAAGGGGCACGGCTACGTGCTGACCCCTGGGCGGTATGTGGGGGCAGAGGCGGTGGAGGACGACGGCGAGCCCTTCGACCAGAAGATGCAGCGGCTGACCAAGACCCTGAACGAGCAGTTCGCCTTGGGGGCGAAGCTCGAGGCCCAAATCCGAGAGAACCTGCGGAGGCTGGGCTATGGGGAATAAAGGCTTATTAAGCGATAAGCTGTTATGCTTTAATAGCGGTCGGCTATATTCAACGTTGTTTGAATAAGGAGTTACCCCTTCATGCACAGAGGAACGACTGGGCGCTACACGGTCACGAGCACAACAGGCGAGGTGGTGCGGGCTTTCATTCCCAACCCTCTCCCCCCGGTTCCGCCTCTCGAGTTCACCCCCGCCCGCCAGCACCTACTAGAGCGCGCCCACCTGGCCCTGGGCCGCCTCGACAGCATCACCCTGCTGCTCCCCGAGCCCAACGTTTTCCTCTACGCCTACGTGCGCCGGGAGGCGGTGCTCTCCTCGCAAATCGAAGGCACCCAGTCCTCGCTCTCCGACCTGCTGCTCTTCGAGCTGGAGGACGCGCCGGGCGTGCCCTTCGAGGACGTGGTGGAGGTGTCGAACTACGTAGCAGCCCTCGAGCACGGCATGGCTCGCCTCGAAGAAGGCTTCCCCCTGTCGAGCCGCCTGATTCGGGAGATGCACGAGGTACTGCTCTCGAGGGGGCGGGGCAGCGGCAAATCCCCCGGCGAGTTCCGCCGCAGCCAGAACTGGATCGGGGGCACCCGCCCCGGCAACGCCCACTTCGTTCCCCCGCCCCCCCCGGATGTGCAGGAGTGTATGTCGGCCCTCGAGCGCTTCATCCACGACGAGCAGGCCCCCTACCCCACCCTGGTCAAGGCCGCGCTGGCCCACGTCCAGTTCGAGACCATCCATCCCTTCCTGGACGGCAACGGGCGCATCGGGCGGCTGCTGATTGCCTTCATCTTGAGCCAGGGTGCGGTGCTCTCTCGCCCCATGCTTTACCTGAGCCTCTACCTAAAGCGGTATCGCAGCGAGTATTACCGCCTGCTGGACCTGGTGCGACAAAAGGGCGACTGGGAGACCTGGGTAGATTTCTTTCTCGAGGGCGTGGAGCAGACCGCCAACAACGCTGTGCAGACCGCCCAGCGCCTGGTGGGGTTGTTCAAAGAGGACAGCACCCGGATTCAAACCCTGGGCCGCCAGACCGCCACGGCCCTGCGGGTGTTCGACGTGCTACGCGAACGCCCGCTGCTGAGCGTGGGCGAAGTAACCCACCGCACGGGCTTGAGCTTCCCCACCGCCACGAAGGGAATCGGTGCCCTGGAAAGCCTGGGCATCGTGGAGGAAATCACCGGCCAGCGCCGCAACCGGGTGTTCGCCTACCGCCGCTACCTAGCCACCCTGAACGAAGGAACCGAGCCGTTATGAGCGAACCAAAAACACCAACCGGAGAAAACCTGCGGAGGCTGGGCTATGGGGATTGAGTGGCGGGAACAGCTTCTCGGCGAAGTTGCTACTTTGCAAAGAGGTTTTGATCTGCCGACCCAGGAGCGTAAATCTGGCTCTGTGCCGATAGTGTCATCTTCTGGGCCAAGTGATACTCACTCCGAAGCTCGAGTGAGTGGGCCGGGCGTGGTGACTGGACGATACGGCACGATAGGCCAAGTGTTCTACATCGAACAAGACTACTGGCCCTTGAACACCACCCTCTGGGTAAAAGACTTTCACGGCAACTTGCCTCGGTACATTTACTACCTTTTGCAGACAATCGATTTTCACCAGTTCAACGACAAAAGTAGTGTTCCTGGAGTCAACCGCAATCACGTAAAGCTCATAAGGTAAAAGTTCCGCCCCTCGAGACCCAACGCGCCATCGCCCACATCCTCGGCACGCTGGACGACAAGATAGACCTGAACCGGCGGATGAGTGAGACGCTCGAGGCCATCGCCAAAGCCCTCTTCAAGTCGTGGTTCGTGGACTTCGACCCCGTGCGGGCTAAGCAGGGGGGCAGGCAGCCAGAAGGCATGTACGCAGAGACGGCGGCCCTGTGTCCCGATGGGTTTGAGGATTCGGAGTTGGGGGAGGTGCCTCGAGGGTGGACGGTGAGCCAGATTGGCCTCGAGGTTGATGTTGTCGGTGGCAGCACACCCAGCACCAAAGAACCCAGCTTTTGGGATGGTCATATTCACTGGGTAACGCCCAAGGATTTATCGGCACTTTCTAACCCGATTTTGCTCGACACAGAGCGGAAGATAACCGAGCTAGGACTTGCTGAAATTGGTTCTGGTTTGCTGCCTGTAGGTACTGTGTTGATGTCCTCGAGAGCGCCCATCGGATACCTGGCAGTCAGCCAGATACCTGTCGCCACTAACCAGGGCTTCATCTCGATGAAATGCACCAGGCAGCTGTCCAGTTGGTACGTCCTGCACTGGGCCGAGCACAACATGGAAGCCATCAAGGGCCGGGCAAACGGAACGACGTTCCTCGAGGTCAGCAAGGCAAATTTCAGGACGTTGCCTATTCTCGTGCCGGACGCGGGAAGTCTCCGGGCTTTCGAGACTTTCGCTGGAGGCATATACGCTCGCGTGGTTGCCAACCTCGAGGAGTCCCGCACCCTTGTCGCACTGCGGGATGCGCTATTGCCTAGGCTGCTATCTGGGGATTTGGGCACTGGAAATGTAGCTGAAGCGTATCGGGAGGTGACCTAATGGCTGATCTGGATTCGTTGGCGGTCAACTTTACCCGTGCTAAAGAGCGATGGCCCAACGCACCTACGCTTGCTCAGTATCACAAAGCGCTCTCAGCATGTTTCTTAGCCAACGACCACGGGCTAGTTGAACACGTCAAATCCTTCATTGAGAGCGTCTGCATAACAATCTTGGGTGAGTTTCGCCAACCTATGCCCTCGAATCAGCCATCAACCACTGAATTGCTTGTCGCAGCTCTACGCCCTCTCGGCTTACAGAACACTAGGGGGGCAAGCAAACTCGACAAAGTGCTTTCCGCCTTCAATAAGCTTACGGATGCGTTGTCTGATATGCGGAACGATTTAGGCCCAGTAGCGCATGGAAAAGACGCGTTTCTGGACGCGATTAGTGCCGATCATGCTCGGACGTTTCTTCACGCGGGGGATGCAATCCTCGGCATCCTTTTAAATGCCTTTGATGGGAAAGAACCTAACCTTGAGGTCACGCGGGAGCCGTACACAAGTTTCCCAACTTACAATGACCTGATAGATCAAGCCGTTTCGGTTCAGGCAGCAACCGAGGAGGACGAAGGTAAATCAACCATTGTACTATCTTTTGCTGTAGGTAGGCCCGATGAGGCCATGCAAATTCGGATTGAGCCTAGTCGTTTACTGTACGGTATTGATCGTTCTGCATACGTCGAAATGCTTGAGGAAGCTAAGTCCATCAAGATTATGCCTGAGGAAATTCGGCCCGATGATGCCACAGTAAAAATAGTGGAAAAGTTTCAGTTCCCAAGTTTTAAGCTAGTGCCTGAAGTGACTTCTACGTACAACGGCCGTCTAGCCCCGCTCAGACCCAAGTTGAATGTGTTCTTACTGTCCGAAGGGTTAGACACTAGCGCTACAATTTCCGATGGTGCCCACATCGTTGACTCGCTACTGGCGACTGTTGACGAGAACATGGGCGTTGATTGGAGAACAAGAGCGACGCTTCAATCAAGATTGAAGGTTTCTAGTAAAAGAGTCTTCCTGAGGTTCGGTCAGAAAACAGAGCAGGCCGAGCATTTATCAAAAAGACTGCTCGATTGGCTGAGTGTTCACGTTCCTGATGATGAGGTTCTTTCCGATGCAGGAGCAAAGTGATGTCAACATTCGACGAAAACAATGCCGGACAAGCCACCCTTGAGTAGAAATGTTATCTGGCTGCTCTCGGTGGAGTCGAGCGTTACGGGCATAAATAGGCTTGTCAGTTTTCACCCCAAGGGTGTATATATATTACAATGATTTCTAGGAAATGCGATATTATCGTATTTAGAGGCCGTTTCTTCACGCCAGGGTTGAAGGCGGGGCTCTGTGTAGGGATGGCGCGGGGTTGTGACCGGTTGGGAGGGGCGGTTGCAGGTTAGGTTCCGCGACAAAAAGCTCGAGAGGTGTTTTCTTGAGCACAAAAAGGCGACTCGTGAGTTTGGGGAGCAGGTGGCGCGCCGGTTCATTCAGCGGGTGGATATTCTTCAGAATGCACCCGACTACGACACTCTTATGAAACTGCCCGGGCTCCGCTGCCATCCGCTTAAGGGAAAGCGGGCCGGTCAGTGGGCTATCACACTTGTAGACCGGTGGCGGCTAATCTTTACGTTCAAGGATGACACAAGAACCATAGTGCAGATAGAGGAGGTGAGCAACCACTATGATGACTGAAGCGGCTCTACAGTCTGACCTTGCCATCCCGCCTGGCGAGTACATCTCAGAGGTGCTCGAGGAGTACGGGATGAGCCAAGCCGAGCTGGCCCGCCGCATGGGGAGACCCGCTCAGGCCGTGAATGAGATAGTTAAGGGTGACAAAGCTATCACCCCCGACACCGCCTTACAACTTGAGAAGGCGCTGGGGCTGCCCGCCGCGCTATGGCTGGGCCTCGAGAGTCAATACCAGCTCACCAAGG
Source organism: uncultured Meiothermus sp. (assembly GCF_937863175.1). Lineage (GTDB taxonomy): Bacteria > Deinococcota > Deinococci > Deinococcales > Thermaceae > Meiothermus. The sequence goes on from NZ_CALMCQ010000124.1 coordinate 31,103, forward strand.
CCCGCCAGACAGAGGGAGCGGACTCGATGCTCGAGGTCGGTCTGGTGGACGAGTTCCCCTACCGCGAGATGGTGAAGCTCAGGTGGGTTACGCCAGCCCGGAAGCCCGCCGATAAGGTGCTTGCGCTTAGAGGCTATCTCGGTGTCTCTTCGCTTGGGTCGGTTCAAAACGTCCACGCTTACAACTTGGCCTTCCGCAAAAAGGGCAAGGCATCCCCCTACGCGGTAGCAGCTTGGCTGCGGCATGCCGAACTCGAGGCCATCAAAACCCCTACCGCACCGTTCAGTTTAGGCCGACTAAAGGCTCTCCTGCCCGAAATCAGGGCACTAACCGCACTCGAACCCGAAGTCTTTTTGCCCAAACTTTACGACTTACTGGCCTCGTGTGGGGTTGCACTCGTTATCCAGCCCCACCTGCCCAAGACCTACGCCCACGGTGCTGTCTTCTGGGTGGGCGACAAGGCCGTGCTGGTGGTGACGATTCGCGGGAAGTGGGCTGACATCTTCTGGTTTACCCTTTTCCACGAGATAGGACATTTAGTCTTGCATGGCAAGAAGTCCATCCTCGAGGAAGATAACAGCGACGACCCTGAGTTTACCCGACTCGAGGAGGAAGCGAATTGCTTCTCTAGAAATACCCTGATCGCACCAGGCGATTACGAAAGCTTCATCTGGAAAAACAGCTTTACCTATGCAGACGTGAGCACGTTTGCTCGGCATATTGGCGTTCATGCCGGGATTGTGGTTGGGCGATTGCAGTACGATAAACACCTCCCACCCACACACCTGCATTCATTGCGCCAACAGTACATCTGGAAAACCAACGCCTCCAAAGAGGATTGAAACGGGGACAAAACGATTGATGACCCAACGCAAATTCAACCCGGCGGTACGATACTAATTCCGTGAGCGCATTCAGCAAGAACACCGTCGAGCAAGCTATCCTTCAAGATTCGTTTTTGCCCAGGCTGCTGTCGGGGGAGTTGTCGGTTTCGGAAGTAGGGCAACTGGCGGAGGCTAGCGCGTGAAGATCATGTACCTCGACGAGTCGGGCGACCACAGCCTGACCAAGATTGACCCGTCCTACCCGGTGTTTGTGTTGGGGGGCGTGATTGTTGATCAGGACTACGCCAGCAGTGTTATTCAGCCGGAGCTAGACCAGCTGAAGCGGGATTTATTCGGCACTGAGAGCCTAATTTTGCACACGGCAGACATAAGCCGCAACCGCAACGGTTTTGAGCGCGTGAAAGACAGCATTTTTGGAGCCGAGTTCTTCGAGAGACTAAATGAGGTCATGCAGCGCTGGGAGTATCAAGTGGTGGCTTGTGCGATTCGTAAGGATCACCACCTGTCGAGGTATTAGAATGACGCCCTTGACCCGTACATGCTTAGTCTGAATGTTTTGGTAGAGCGTTTCTGTATGGAGATCGGCGACCAACCCTCGGGTGGGCTGATGATGGTAGAGGCGAGGGGCCGCCCACTCGATGCCCAGCTCCGGCTGGCGTGGGCTAACCTTCAGGTTGCCGGTACACACTTTATGCGTGCCGCACAGATCAAGCGGCGAATCGCAGGTTTGAAGATCCACCGAAAAAACGAGAACATAGCCGGACTACAACTCGCAGACTTGGTTGTCAGCCCGATAGGCCGCCATGTGTTGGGCAAGAACACACGCAGAGATTTTGAAATCGTCGAATCCAAATTCCGGCGGTATCGGGGGAGTTATAAGGGAGCGGGCTTGGTGGTTTTGCCCAAACAATGAAGCCGAGACCCGCTACGCAGTTCTCGGCTTATGGTTAGAGCTTAGCAGAGCAGCTATTAATTAGTTAGTATAAAAATCACATTCTTATTAGGTAACGTCTTGTGAGACATTACGCGTCACCCACTTCTTTATACTTCTGGTTGGCTTCAGATAACGCGAGCAGCTTGTCACAGAGGCAGCTCAAGCACAATGTACACCCAAACGACATTCTCATTTGCTGTGTAAAGTGTGAGTACGATATTTGACATATACTTCAGCTATGGCGTTTGATCGAACATTGCCGGGCTACAACTCGCAGACTTGATTGTGACCCGTCATGTGTGGGGTAAGCACGCACAGAGATTTTGAAATCGTCGCATCGAAATTCAGGCGGCATCAGGGCAGCTATCAGGGGCGGGCCTGGTGGTTTTGCCAAAACAATAACGCCGAGACCCGCTACGCAGTTCTCGGCCAATGAGCACAATGTAGCATGGCAAGAGCAGACCTGCGAGTGCGAAATCACGTTCCGACCGCTGCAATGCCTCCAGACAAGGGTCGCCCCCAAATGTCGCTCGCTTCGACACATGGCTTAGATGTGTATATTATGAGACAGAATTTCGACACATACCATTGCACTAAACCTTGAATTTTGCGAGTGGTTTGTACGATGGATATACCGTGAACGCCTTCAGCGAGAACACTGTCGAGCAGGCCACCCTCGAGTGGCTCCGCAGCATGGGCTACGAGTACCAGTTCGGCCCCAGCATCGCCCCCGAAGAACCCAAGGCCGAGCGCGAGAGCTACCGCCAGGTGCTGCTGTTGGGCAGGCTGCGCGATGCGCTGGTTCGTCTCAATCCGGGCCTGCCCCAGGCCGCGCTGGACGAGGCCATCCGCAAAATCGGCACCCTGGAACACCCCAGCCTGATGCAGAACAACCGGGCTTTCCACAGGATGCTCACCGACGGCCTGGAGGTGGAGATACTCTGGGAAGGCCAGCCCAGGGGGTACCGGGTGCAACTGCTGGATTATGCCAGCCCGGACAACAACAACTGGCTGGCGGTGAACCAGTTCACCATCCAGGAGGGCCCGGTCGAGCGCCGCCCGGACGTGCTGGTCTTCTTGAACGGCATCCCGGTGGCCATCTTTGAACTCAAAAACCTCAAGGACGAGCGGGCCACGGTTGGCAAAGCCTACGACCAGCTCCAGACCTATGCGCAGCAAATTCCCCGTCTGTTCGTCTACAACGTCTTGCAGGTGATCTCGGACGGCCTTGCGGCCCGGCTGGGCTGCCTGGGGGCCGATTTTGAGCGCTTCCTGGCCTGGAAGACCGTCACCGGCCAGGAGGTGCTGAGCGAGTCGCTGGAGACCCTGACCAAGGGGGTGTTTGACCGGGCGCGGCTGCTGCAACTGATCCGGCACTTCGTGACCTTCGAGGACGACACCAGAAACATCAGCAAAAAGCTTGCGGCCTACCACCAGTTCCACGCGGTGCAGAAAGCGCTGGACTCGGTGAAGGCGGCCAGCCAGGGCAGCGCCGAAGAGGGGAAACGCGGGCGTGGAGGGGTAATCTGGCACACCCAGGGCTCGGGCAAGAGCCTGACCATGACCTTTTTCGCGGGCAGGCTGGTGCTCGAGCCCGCCCTGCAAAACCCCACCATCGTGGTCATCACCGACCGCAACGACCTGGATGACCAGCTCTTCGACACCTTCTCCTACAGCGCCCAGTTGCTGCGCCAGCAGCCGGTGCAGGCCGAGAGCCGCGCCCATCTGCGAAAGCTGCTGGCGGTGCAGTCGGGCGGGGTGGTCTTTACCACCATCCAGAAGTTTTTGCCCGAGGAGCGCGGCGACAAGTTTCCTACCCTGTCCGAGCGGTCCAACGTGGTGGTGCTGGTGGACGAGGCCCACCGCACCCAGTACGGTTTCGCCGCCAGGGTGGACGAACTGGGGCGCACCGCCTACGGCTTCGCCCGCAACCTGCGCGATGCCCTTCCCAACGCGACTTATGTGGGCTTTACCGGAACCCCCATCGAGTTCGGCGACGTGCGCAACACCCGGGCGGTCTTCGGCGACTACATTGATATCTACGATATTGAGCGGGCCATTGCCGACAACGCTACCCGACCCATTTTCTACGAGAGCCGCCTGGCCCGGCTGAGCCTCGAGGAGGCCGAGAAGCCTAAGCTCGACCAGCAGTTCGAAGAGGTCACCGAGAACGAAGAACGCGAGAGCCGGGAGAGGCTTAAGAGCAGATGGGCACAGCTCGAGGCCCTGGTGGGTACCCCCAAACGCATCGGGCAGATCGCCGACGACCTGGTCAGGCATTTCGAGCAACGCCAGACGGCCCTCAAGGGCAAGGGCATGATCGTCTGCATGAGCCGCCGCATCTGTGTGGACCTGTACAACGCCCTGACCCAGCGCCGCCCCCAGTGGCACCACCCCGCCGACGACAAGGGCTTTCTCAAGGTGGTGATGACCGGCTCGGCCAGCGACCCCGCTGCCTGGCAGGCTCACATCCGCTCAAAGGCCCGCACCAAAGAGATCGCCAGGCGCTTCCGCGACCCCGGGTCCGACTTTGGACTGGTCATCGTGCGCGACATGTGGCTCACCGGCCTCGACGTGCCCAGTCTGCATACCATGTACCTTGACAAGCCCATGCAGGGCCACAACCTGATGCAGGCCATCGCCCGGGTCAACCGGGTCTTCAAGGACAAGCCCGGCGGCCTGGTGGTGGACTACATCGGCATCGCCAGCAGCCTGCGCGAGGCCCTGGCGGTCTACACCCAGAGCGGCGGACAGGGCCAGCCAGTGCTGGATCAAGACCTGGCGCTACGGGCCTTCGAGGACAGGCTCTCGGTCTGCCGGGGCCTCTTTCACGGCTTCGATTACACCGACTTTTTGGAGGGCACGCCGGCCGAGAAGCTCGAGGTTCTGCGAGACGCTCAGGACTTTATTCTCGACCCTAAGGTTCTGGACGGGCGGGAGCGCTTCCTCAAGGCCGCCACCGAGCTTGCCCAGGCTTTCGCGCTGATTGCCGCCACCGACGAGGGCGCCAGAGCCCAGGACGAGGTGGCGTTCTTTCTCACGGTCAGGGCCGCCCTTGCCAAGCCCACTGAGAGCCAGAAGCAGCAGGCCCGGGCCGACCTGGGGGCGGCCATCCAGCAGCTGATAGACAAAGCCATCGCCCCTACCGGGGTCATAGACATCTTCGAGGCTGCTGGACTGCAAAAACCCGATATCTCGATCCTGTCCGAGAGCTTCCTGGCCGAGGTGCGCCAGATGCCCCAGCGCAACCTGGCGGTGGAGATGCTCGAGCGGCTGCTGAGCGACGAGATCCGGCTCAGGTCGAAAAAGAACCTGATTGAGTCCAGGGCCTTCTCCGAAAAGCTCCTGGCTGCCCTTGCCAAGTACCAGAACCGCGCCATCGAGACTGCCCAGGTGATCGAGGAACTGATCGCCCTGGCCCGCGAGATGCGGGAGTCGCGCAGCCGGGGCGAGAGGCTGGGGCTGAGCGAGGACGAGATAGCCTTTTACGACGCGCTGGAGGTCAACGACTCGGCGGTACAGGTCATGGGCGACGAGGCCCTGAAGACGATCGCCCGCGAGCTGGCCGAGACGGTGCGCAAGAACACCACCATTGACTGGTCGGTGCGCGAGCAGGTGCGGGCCAATCTGCGCCGGCTGGTCAAGCGGGTGCTGCGCAAGCACGGCTACCCGCCCGACAGGCAGGAGAAGGCGGCTCGGGTGGTGCTCGAGCAGGCCGAACTGCTGGTCAAGGCCGAGGCAGAGGAGACATAAGGGGGCGCGGCGGGCCTACCTCTTGCCCCTGTTGCGCCCGCCAGCTGCTGTCTCTCGCGCCCCAAAACCATCCGCTAGGGCGGCCAGCACCCTCGAGCGCGGCGATGTGATCGGGATGCAGGGCATGAGGGGTGCGGCCACCGCACCCCACGTGGATATGGAGTTCTGGAAAGGTGGAAACCGCCTCGAAAACATGGGGGATTTTCTGAAGTTCTACATGCAGGACAAAGAAAAACCAGGAGCCAGCCTCCCACAGTCGCAACAGCAGACCATGCGGGTGGTGGAACATGTGGGGTTGGACAACATCCAGGTGCGCGGCCTAGATCAGGCGCGGGCGCAGGAAGTCAAGAAGGCCGCCGTGGAGATGGTGAGGGCAATTGTGCCCAACTACAAAGGCACCTGAAGCCCGGACAAGGAACATCAGCACCGCTTCAGGAGCGGTGCTGATGTTTTTGAACAAGGGAAGCAGAGCAATCCTACTAGGGTGGATGAAAGGAGATCATTTATGCCCCGCTTTCTGGCATTTCTAATTGCCCTTTTGTTGAGCACTTCTGCGATTGCCCAGCTTCGACTGGCGGGCTACATCCCGACCGCTCGCTCCGAAATGTTCGGTGTGAATCTATACCCCACCGCCCACGCCTACCCAGCAAATCATAAGGTTCACCGCACCCTGACTGGCGTTATGAGGATAGGTCTTGAGCAGGTCGGAGGCGGACGGTGTTTGGGGGGAATGGAGCTGCGGTTGTGGCAGGCACCGCAGCCCGTTGATTCCTTGTTGAGGTTCCTCAGTGCCTTGGAGTCACAGGGGTATCGCATGACTGACTTCTCTGATGGGTTGCCGCCAAACCAATTAACCTACCTACTTCAGAGGCGCGATCAGAGCTTCGTAGTGTTCTTCAGTGTGGGCAACCAGAATGTCCTCTACACCGCTTGCAAGGTGTCCTCAGCCGCCACAGCGGCCCCGACCCTCCCCGACCGCCCTAACGCCCCGCCGTTGCACGTTCAGCGCTGCTGGGTATCACCCTTCCCCGGTTCGCCACCGCCTACGTGCCTGATAGCGTGGAGTTTATAGAGGCCCGTGCAAGTTTTTTCGAGACTCTCCAGCGCAACAACTATGCCGAGTGCCTGAGTAACAGCGAGTTCAGGCTATGGGAGGACATCCGGGATGGGGGACAGTTACGCACAACACTGGTCGCGGCGATCCGGGGAGCCGGATACGTTCTCGAGGGGGTTCTGGCCCCAGACGCGCTTCACGTATTCACGAAGGGTTCAAGGCTATTCGTTGTGCAGATTACTGCCACTCCAACTCGCGTTGCTTTGGCAGCCTGCGAAGTGCGCTGACCCTACACCCCAAAATCGAAATCGAGCCGTTGTGGGTTCATCAACTCCCGCCTTAGCCGCTCCGCTGCCAAAGCGGCCTGTTCAGGCGGAAAAGTCTCGAGCGCGATCCTCCAGGTCACTCCGAAGAAGAGCAGGAACTGCTGCTTGGCCTTCTCGTTCGACATCCGGTCTTTGATCTCGGCGCGGGTGCGCTCCATCTTGATGATCTCGGTCGCGTAGTCCAAGACCTGATCGCCTCCCCTAACAACCTCCCTGAGCCAGCGGTGCAGCGCGTGGACGTGGGGGCGCAGGGCGCGAACGTCTATGCCGTCCCCATCAAAGAGGGAGCGCTCGAGTTCGGCATCCAGCGGGGCCAGCAGCTCACCCAGGCTTTTCCCGCCCATCGCCGCCACCCAGCGGTTCAGGGCCACTTCGAGGCTGCTCTTGGCTACGGCTAACTCGTCGTCGGTGGCGTGGTTGTCCTTGAGAGCTTCGTGGATGCGGTCAATCAGGGTGAAGGGGCTGTCGTACTCTATGCCCGAGTAAAGACGGTGCTTCACGGAGGCAGTGGTGGGGTCTTGGCGCTTGCCCTCCCGTACTCGCTTGGGGTAGCCCGCTCCGTGCGTGGAGCAAACCCGGAGGCCCTTCACGGCGGGCTTTTTACACTGCTCCCCAGAGCCGTGCGCCCTAGCCTGGCAGCGGGCAGGATGGCCCCTGAGATGATTGCAGAAAGGCTCGAGGCGGTCGTCTATGCCTTCCATACCTACACCCTAGCACTAACGTCCATAGGGCTCCCCAGACACCCCCTTCCCTTTGTCCTATCCTCCAATACCTCACCCAAGGTATGCCCCACCCCACGCTGTGTATGCCCTACCCCTATGCCGTGTAGGGTGGAATCATGGACAAGAAACAACGGCAGGTCGAGGCCCAAGTAGCAAGTGAAATCCGCCGGATCATCAAGGTGCAAGGCAGGACGCAGGTAGGCCTCTCGAGAGCCCTCAAGGTGGGCGACAAGCAGGTCACCACCTACCTATCGGGTGGGCGAGGGCTGCTCACGGGAACCGCCAGAAGGATGCTGGCTGCACTGCGGGTCAGGGTACGCCTCGAGCCTATTCCTCCCACCTGTGGTGACTGCGCCTTCTTCAACTCCAAACTCCATCGTTGCAAGCACTCCAGCCACGGCAACAAGGTCGTGCCGACCTACCAGGACACGCCAGGCTGTCCGAGTTGGGAGATGCTCGAGTAGGGTAGCGTTTCAAACGCTACCCATCCCCACCTCAGCCCTTGTCGGGGAAAATGAAGTTGTCGCAAACTCCGACAGCTTCGGCATATGCGTTGGTGCGGGCGAACTTCACGACCTCGACGCTGTTTCATAAACCCCGCGTTTCAAAAGCGAGGTGTCCAAGTCACGGTCATATGCCGCACCCCCACCCCACGCAGGGTGTAGTATTGAGGTGTCCCCAACAGGCCAAAATCCAGTACCCCAAAAGCGACTCCCCTTCCGAAGGGAGCCGAAGGAGGATTCATGCTCACACAGAAATACAGCCAAGCCCTCGAGTACACCTTCAACTGTCTGGTATTGTCCAGGGACAGGCTGTGCATCCCAAGAACCTCGGGGGGAGCGGACGTGGCCTCAGGGCGATGTCATGTACGATGTAGCTGTGCAGCGCTGTCCAGCTCGCAGTTATTGTGCCGCAGGATGTAGATTTGCCCGGAGGTGATGGATAGGTGGAAACCCCTCAGCTTGGAACCCGTTTCAGGGAAGCCCTGGCATACGCAGCTACGGTGCATAACGGCCAGCGCAAAAAAGGAACCAGCATTCCCTACGTGTCGCACCTGCTGGCGGTTTGCGCCATCGTCTTGGAGCACGGTGGCGACGAGGAGGAGGCAGTTGCGGCCCTCCTTCATGACACCCTGGAGGATCACCCGGAGCTGGTCACCCGAGAGGACCTTCGCCAGCGTTTTGGAGAGCGGGTCGTCAGGATTATCGAGGGCTGTACCGACACGCCGCCGAACTATCATGGGGGTGCGAAACCTCCCTGGCACGAGCGCAAGAGGCAGTCCGTCGAGCACATCCGGCAGCAGGGCTCGGAGTTCGCACGGGTGGCTCTTGCCGATAAGCTCCATAATGCACGGGCCATCCTGGCCGACTACAGGCGGATCGGCGATGAACTATGGTTGCGGTTCAACGCGGGCAAGGAAGACCAGTTGTGGTACTACCGGGAGTTGGTTGGCGCCTTCAGGGAGGCGCAGGCTCCGATCCGAATGGTGGAGGAGTTCAACGATGTGGTGTCTGAGCTCGAGCGACTGGCAGGAGCGGCATAACCGACCGCTAATCACTTAACCCAGAACGAGAGTCCGGCTAATGCCAGAGAGGTAACAACCACGACCAAACAATGGTCGGTGAAATCGCGTACACTGCTCTGCTCTCTCCGCTACCGCCACTACGCCATCCGAAGTGCGCTACTGACAAATCTCCCAAATCGCCTTACTGCACTAGGTTGGCAGGCCCCATGTCGGGGTCAACCAGCCGGTAGGGGCTTTCATCGTCTGGCCAGTAACTTTCGCCGTCATACACCTCACCGTATTGCACTTTGGCGGCGTAGTGATGCAAGGCGGCCTCGAACATACCGCTCTCAGACGGATACAATCCTGCCAACCGTCGGCGGGTTTCTGGCTCATCGCTACCCCCCAGGAAATAGAGGGCGCGATTCTGGGCATAGAAACGCCGTAACAGCCGCTTGATAAACCACCAGAATGGCCCAAACGCCCGGTAAGAAGCAGGGTCGTTTTCCAGTAGCTGCACTACTCCTCGTAACTGCTCGGGTCGAATCTCCATAGTCATGCCTGATGGGCGTACTCCTCTCCATATTACCAGTGGCAATCATCACCAGCGAGGCTTTGTCATCATGTAGCAGTTTTAGGTTGGCGAAGCTCTAATCCCTGTCCGCCATGCCCCGATTGTCGGTGACAGTGATATTTTTCCCGACTCCCAGGATTGTCAGCAATGGCTCTAAGGTAAGTCTTAGGGACTTGCAATATAAGTCGTGAAGACTTATACTCAGTCCCAAGGGCTTATAGCTGTGTATGCTTCGGAGATGAGACGAGTGGAAGCCCAACTGCTGGAGCAGATCGAGCGGGTCATGCGAATCAAGGGGAAAACCCTAAGGTGGACCCCTCTGTCAAGACAAGATTCGGGCCTGGTCTAAGCGACACTCCCTCCCTTCCATTAGCATTGCATGAGTCTTGGTTTGGACGTTCTGGCTGACCGGCTGGGTTGAACCAAAGTGCACCTCCGCAGGGGTCTGATACTCGAGTGACTGATGCAGCCGCTCCTGGTTGTAGAACTCCAGATAGCAGCTGATACCGCCTCTGGCTTGTTTTGGTGTTTGGTAGTCGTGCAGGTAGACCTCCTCGTATTTCAGAGTGCGCCACAGCCTTTCGGTAAAGATGTTGTCACTGGCTCGTCCCTTGCCGTCCATGCTGACCCTGACCCCGGCGCGGTGAAGGAGCTGGAGATAGCTGGGACTGGTGAACTGACTGCCCTGGTCGCTATTTAAGATGTCGGGCCTGGCTTGTACAAAGGCCCGTGCCACCGCCTCCAGCACAAATCCCAGTTCGAGGCTGTCGTCTAGTTCCCAACTGACCACGTACCGGGAGAACCAGTCCATGATGGCCACCAGATAGAGCCAGCCCCTGGCTAAGCGGATATACGTGATGTCTATCCCCCAGACCTGATTAGGAAGGGTGATGGCTAGACCTCGTAACAGGTAGGGGTAGACCTGATGATCGCTGCGGCGTTTGCTCAGGTTTGGACCCGGATGAATCCCCTGGATGCCCATCTCCCGCATGTGCCGCTGGACAGTCTTGCGGCCCAGGTGCCAGCCTTCTCGGCGCAAGCTCGCGGTGATCCGCCTGGAACCGTAGAAGGGACAACGGGTGTAGAGTTCGTCGATGCGGTGTTTCAGGGCGATCTCCTCAGTCGACGGCGCAAGCGGGCAGTAGTAGAGCCCTGAGCGGTTCAGGTTCAACAGTTCCGCTTGCTTCGTGATAGGCATGGTCTCATCCTCCCAGTCGAGTAGGGCCAGGCGTTCAGCTCTGGTCATCATAGAGACCTTTTTTTTTGAGCCAAGCCAGTTGCGTGCTCAGCCGGCCGATCTCGGTGTAGAGCTCTTCGATCTTTTGCTCATAGGCTGCTTGGGCTGCTTTAGCATCCTTATCCCGGTCGAACAGCTGCGGCAACCCCTCAAGGGCAGCTTTCTTCCAGCGGTGCAGCATACTGGGGTGTACCCCGTAAGCAGAGACCAGCTCCGAAACGGTCTTTTCTTCCCTGAGTAGCTCCAGGACCACCTGCGCTTTGAAACTGGCTGAGTGGTTCTTTCTCATCTTCTATAGTCGCTTAGAGCCTGCGGTTTTCGTGTCCAGTTTATGGGGTCCACTATACCCAGTCCGACTTTGCGCGCAAGAAGGGAGTGAAGCGGCAGACGGTGAGCCAATACTTTACCGGTAGGAAGGGGCTGCTCACCAACACCGGGAAGGACTTGCTCGAGTTTCTCGAGGTGGAGATTCGCTTGGTAGCCAGGGGGGAAAAGGATGCCCAATAAGAAAGGTACCCGCAAGGCGCAAGGCGAAGGCCACATCCGCCGCCGTGCGGATGGAAGGTATGAAGCCCAGGTGGCCCTGGGCTACTACAACGGCAAGCGGGTGCGGAAGAGTATCTACGGCAAGTCCGAAGCCGAGGTCGTGAAAAAGAAAACCGCGCTGCTTGCACTGCACGGCT
>NZ_CALMCQ010000125.1 GCF_937863175.1 uncultured Meiothermus sp.
CGCAGGTAGATAGAATCGCCGCACAAAACCTTCCTAGCGTATGAAACCCGGCAGATCCATCCGAGCCCCGTTGGCCTGCACATTCATAAAGAGGGTCAGGGCAATGAGGGGGACGGGGTCGATCTCGGGAGCGGGCATGCTCAGGTTGGCGTAGCAGGCCCGGATGCGGTCAGCCATGGTCCAGGCCTGGTCGTTGGAGTAACGGAAGGCGGGCCAGTGGCTGGCTGCGCGTTTGTCCTTGAGGATGTCCGAGTAGGGGAGCAGCCCAGCTCGCCTGCCCACATAGCTCACGTGGCAGGTGGCACAACCCATATCGCGAGGGCCAGCTCGCAGGTTGAAAAGCTGCTCGCCCAGCGCGTACAGTTGCCGTTCTTGGGGCATTAGTGGCCGCACCGCTACTGGCTGCTCGTTGGAAAGCGATGCCAGGTAAAAAGCCATAGCCACCACCTCGCTCCGCCGGATCTCCTCGGGGCGGAAGCCCTGCAAGCGCACCATACAACTGCGGATACGCGAGTCGAGGTCTTCCACCCGGCGGGTGTCGAAGAAGTAGCGGGGCAGCCGGCCCACCACCCCCTCGAGCCTCCCCAATCCCCGGCCAAAGTCGCAGTTCTCGAGGGAAGCGTTCCTGGGGCCGCGCCTGGCTTTGAATAGCTCCTCACCCTGCACTACATATAAATCGCTGGGCAGAATGCCCCCGCTCTGCTCCAGGAGTTGCTTCTTTTGCTTTTCGGCCTCCTTGGCCGGATCGCCTTCCTCCTGGGCCAGCACCAACAGGCTAAAAAGGGCCAGTACAGCCACCCCTATCAGACGCCAGAAGCGACCCATACGCGCCCTTTAAGCCAGCACCAGCTCTGCGGTTCTCTCGCCGGTTTGACCGTTCAGGTCTTTGCAGGTGACCTTGATCTGCCCTGCCTTGCTGGCCCTCATCTTGAAAGCAAACAGGGGATTGGCGCTGGTGCCAGGGCCTGGCCGGACCTGGGCGATGACCTGACCGTCCAGAACGACGCCGACCTCATTAATGTAGTTAGCGGGGATCAGATTGCCGCCCGCATCCCGACGGGTGCCGGGTTCCATGGCGTGCTGCGCCACGATCTGGATACGAACTTCCTCACCGGCTTTGGGCCTGGCCGGGTTGAACCGAACCAAAATATTAATTGCCATTGTGCTCCTCCTTACCCGCAGCCACCTACTGTTACCCGCACCGACTGTGAGGCCATCAAGAACCTGCCGTCTTTGGTTTCGATCACCGCCCGCACCGGGGCCGTCTCGGCGACGCGTACCCGGGTGGCATAGTAGGGCAGTACCCCCGCTAGAGTCGTGCTAAAGAGCAGCGGATTGGCGTTCTTGTCACAGAAACAATGGATAGCTTTTACCTGGTCTGCTGGCAGGTTCACCTCGATCTCCACTGGAACATTGGCCCCCGATTCGGCAATGGAAGGGGCCACCAGACGAACATCCCGAGAAGCAGTCAGGTCTCTTACCCCCCGCTTCAGGGTCGCCTGAAGCCCCTTTTCCAGGTTGGCGAGATCCTCGCCCTCGAGGGCACTCTGAGCCAGCCCCGAAGTGAGCTGGGAGGCCAGCACCGCACCCGCTACCGCCCCTGCTGAGGCTTTCAAAAACCTTCTTCTATCCACAAACCCCGCCTCCCACTACTGCACAGATCTGCTGAAGCTCTTTCAGAAACTGCGCTCGGGTACGGCTGCCAAACAGCCGCCCCACTTCTTTCCACGTACCCCCCTGGGGTACGAAAAAGACCAAACTGGGAGTGCCAAACGCCCGCATCTGCGAACTGAGGACGCGTCCTTCGGGACTGTGGCTATCCACGCTGGCTACCACGAAGCGGCGCTCGAGGGTTCTCGAAACCGCCGCGTCGGAAAGCACATAGGTGTTCATCTGGTCGCAGTAGGGGCAGGCCTCGCCCCAGAAATAAACCATCAAGATGCGCCCATACGACTGGGCATACTGGCTGGCCTGGGCATAGGGATACCAGCGGTCGAAGTCAACTCCTTGGGCCTTGACTACCAGCAAGGGCCAGATCAGTGCCAAAAAAACCAACCGAATAATCGCGCGCATAAGGTTTCTCGAGTTTTCGATGGACTCAATTCTATACTACCCAGGGGTATATACGTCAACAGCCTCCAAGCGGGTCCTTTGGTTCAACGCGCTATTTATTCTTTATCGGACAAATTTCTTCCGCCTCGCTCTTTTGCTTATTCTTTCTGGTATACGGCCCATCAACCGGAGTGAGCTTCTTGCTACAAAGCCCAGAAACTGCACCCCATACTGGGGTAACTGGTGGCGATGCGGCCATTTGAGCAAGTGAAGTGCCCTATGCTTTTGGGCATCGGTACCTGCTTTGCTTCATGGACTGTGCTAAGTGTTAACTCTCCCGAGGTGTGTGGCGGAACCCCTTGTGTTTTTACGGGGATTGCTTTGTGATATCCTTGCGCCAAATACCCTCTACAGGTATGCACTGATAGCAAAACCTTGAACAGGGAGGAAATATGAACCGCTGGTTGGCAACCCTGGTTTTGTTTGCAATAGCCCTCTCAGCCTCGCCAGGTCAGACCGCTCCAGATTTTCGGCTACGCGATGCATCCGGCAAGGTCTACACGCTGGCTAGTTTCAAGGGCAAGCCGGTAGTAATCACCTTCTGGGCCAGTTGGTGCCCGATCTGCAAAACCGAACTCCCCAAGCTGCACAAGCTGGCTCAGGAGTACAAAGTACCCTTTGTGGTTATCAGCCGCGAACCCCGTGACACGGCCCAGGTTATACGGGATTACATGAAAACCTATCCCGCCTTTCTGCCTTTGCTGGCCATGCCTGGAGGCGATACCCCGGTGGTGGTGGCCAACCGGTTCCGAACCCTGGGACATCCATGGACATTCGTCCTGGACGGGGAAGGAAAGGTAGTCAACCTGTATGCGGGAAGGGTAGATGTGGAGGCGCTTGGAGACGATTTGGCCCTGGCGGGCTATCCGTGAAACACCCGGGGCAGGTTCTGCCACAGGATAAACACTCCCATCACTACCAGAAAGCCCGCAAAACCCCGACGCAAAGCTAGTTGTGGAATGCGACCCGCAATCCGCCCACCCAACAGACTGCCCACAATTCCCAGTCCAGCGAACAGTAGCACGATATCCCAGTTCACGGTGTAGCCCTGTCCGGGCAGCAGCAACAGGTATTTATAGAATCCGCTGGCTGACTTCATGGCCACTACCAGCAGGCTGGTACCCACCGCCAGGTGCATGGACAGCCCGCCCAGCAAGACCAGGGCCGGCACGATCAGGAAGCCCCCGCCGATGCCGAAGAAACCGGCGGCCGCACCTA
>NZ_CALMCQ010000126.1 GCF_937863175.1 uncultured Meiothermus sp.
CAGGTTTTGCAGGTTGGGAACAATATACGTGTTATAACCCTGCACGACCCACCAGCCCACCAACCCAATCAGCGCAATGCCCCCTGCCGCTATAAGGTGGCTCAGTGGGGGACTCTTGCCCAAAAAGCGCCAGAACTCTGGATTGGCAAGACCGATGCTAAAAGTAGCGGGACGTCCGGCAAAAAAGCCGGAAATACTGCCCATAAAGATACCAATTAACAGAGCCAGGGCTACCGCAAAGATGCCTATGGTCAGGCTGATACGAGCTCCAAACCAGATACGGCCCCATATATCGCGGCCAAAGTCGTCCGCGCCCCACAAAAACAGGGTGGCTCTTTCTTCCAGCAGCCAGGGGCCTCCCATCAAACGCAGATCGGAGGGAATCAGGCCCAAAAAGCGGTAGGGTTCTCCCCTGGTAAAAAAGTAGATCGGGTAGCGACCCTTCTCACAGTCGGTGATTACTTCCACCTTGAAGGTCTCGGGGTTGCGCCGCCGCTCGGAGGCGCAGACATGGGGTCTGGTGAGCGAGCCGTTCTCGTCCCGCCAGAAAATTTGAGTGGGGGTTGCATAGGAGAAACCCCGGAAGCTTTTGGCCTCGGGATAGGGGGCCAGAAAATCGGCGAAAAGGGCTCCCAGGTAGAGCACCAGCAACACTGCCGCTCCCAGGCGTGCTAGCTGATGCCGCCGGAAGCGAATCCAGGCTTGCTGAAAGAAGGTTCGGTTGCCTAGCTGGGCGGGGGTTGTTTTCACTTTGGCTCGACCAGTCACATCCTACCCCCCTAGCTGTACCGGATTCGCGGGTCTACCCACGCCAGCAAGAGATCAGACACCAGATTGCCTACGATCAGCAACAGGGTGGTGATGGTGATAAGGCCCATAATTACATACACGTCAATAGCCGAGATGGCCTCCAGCAGCGCTGGGGTAATCCCTGGCCAGGCCATCACTACCTCGACCAGACCCGCCCCACCGATCAGAGCAGGCAACAGGCCCCCGATCCCGGCAATAAAGGGGATTACCGCGTTGCGAAGCGCATGCTTGTAGATTACCACCCGCTCGTTCAAACCTTTGGAGCGAGCAGTCCGGATATAGTCCTGAGAAAGCACATCCAGCATCTGCCCCCGCATCACCCGTATCAGCCCAGCCAGTCCTGCGGTAGCAACCACAATCACCACGGGTACCGCATGCCACAAAACATTGGTGGCTCTGGCCCAAAATGGCGCATCGGTGTAGGGCATGCTCTGGGGCAGCCCCGGCCCTTGAAAGAACGGGAACAACAAGGCAATTGTGCCAAAGCCCAGTAGCCACACCCCCAGATTCCAGCTAAAGGGCACCGGCCGATGCTTGCGGTGGCGTTGCCAGACCAGCGCAGCCAGCGCAATCAGGCCCACCAGCAGCGGAACCAGTAGCCACTGGGCTGCACGGGTCAGGTTGCCGATATGAACAAACTCGGTGGTCATCCCCCCAATGGGCAGGATGCGCATAGCGGTCAGATCGTCAAGCCAGACCGCCAGAAACAGCATAATTAGCCCAAAGAAAAAATTGGGTACAGCCAGGCCCAGAAAGGCCAGCACAGTAAAGGTACGATCCGATAAGGTATATTTGTTGACCGCCGAGTAGACCCCAATTGGAATGGCCACCATATAGATGACCAGGGTTGCCAGCAAGACCAGCACCAACGAGTTGAGGATGCGCGGCCCGATTACACTCCAAACATCGGTTTTATAGGAAAGCGACAAACCCAGATAGCCCTGCATGATACCCGATAGCCATTTGGCGTACTGCACCGGCATGGATTGATCGAGGCCAAACTGCTGGCGCAGTTCGGCGATGGACTCACGGGTCTGGGTGGGGTCGAGCTCGAGGCGGGTTACAAAATCCCCCGGTGCTAACTGAATCACCAAAAACGCCAGCAGGGTGGCCCCTAAAAAAGTGGGAACGAGTTGGAACAAACGCCTTACGATATAGCCGAACATAGGGCCTCATGGGATCAAGCACTAAAGCAAGCTCATGGGAAGGCAAGGGGTGGCACGCACCACCCCCTGCCCAGGCTAGCTGCTACTCCTTGGCAAAAACGGTCTCGATGTAGGGGAACTGTCCAACAAAAGAGTTGAGATCTTCTTTGCCGAACAGGCCGCCCAGACGGGCCAGGCGGGCCGGGTTGTAGGCCGGGGCTACCGTGTAAATGATCGGCAGGTTTTCGGCCACGACCCGCTGGAACTGCAC
>NZ_CALMCQ010000127.1 GCF_937863175.1 uncultured Meiothermus sp.
GGGGGGGCAGGCTAGCGCGCCTTCTAGCCTGCCCTCAAGTCCGCCGGAGCGTGCAGGTTCCATCTTTGAGCGTTCGATCCTTAAGGCTGGCATCGTAGTTGGCTGTACCTGCCCAGCCGCCCTGGTTTGGTTTCAGGTTGCAGTAGAGCACCTCGGGACGGCTGACCTGGTTGCGGGTATTAACTGCTGCGTCCAGTATGACTACCACACTCAGGGTTTGACGGTCGGGGTAGTAGTTAAAGTTGGCTCCTCGGGCGGCTGTAACTGGACGGGCCGTAACGAAGAACCAGTCGCGGCCCAGGGTGGTGCGGCGCTCGAGGTGGCTTCCTACCGTGAGGGTGAAGCTGTTGCCCCTGGCAGTCTGGAGGCCGCGAACCTCGAGCACATAGGTTTCGCCCGGTTTGATGGGCACACTGGTTTCGGAAGGGGTGCTGGCCCGGGGGGCACAGGCCGCGAGGATCAGCACCCAGGCCAATGGCAGGAGACCCAGGGGCGGCCACTTCATGCGAGGTAGCCTAGCACCGGCGGTTCTGAGACCAGGACAGGAGGGCGTTAATGGCTCGAGAGGCGAAACTCATCTGCCTCTTATTAGACCTTATGTGAAGATTTCAAATATGCCCCAGAATAGCGGTGTCGAACAAATCTATCGGCTACTGACCATCAGAATCGCATCTGCCACTCAGGCTCAGGTCAGGTTGACCCAGGATTTGAGCAGTGAGCAGGTGGAACTTCATGATTTACCGAAATACCACCAAGCCAGCAAGGCAAAAACCCTGGCAGCCCGCCGCGTATGCAGCCATGCTACCGGGCGCCCTTACAAAGAAAGCAGTCACCAGGACAGCGAGTCGCGGCAGGACAGAGGGGTGTGGTACTCTCTTGTGCGCCAGGCTTCGATAGATTTAGATTCATTCATGAATCTCCACACTCCTTGGCAAAATTCGGTCTGTATGCTGCCCGGCGGTGAAGGGTGATGGTTCTGTGCTCTCTACAGCCCTGCTGATTTTGTTCGCACTACTCGCCCTGTTGGGCCTGGTGGTGCTGGTGCGCTATGTCTGGAGCATCACCAACCCGGAGGAGGAGCGCGAGGAACTCGAGCGCTCTGAAGACGGGGCCAGCGATTCAGAACCGAAGAAACCGGATTGATCCCAGCCCCCGGGGTTAGGGTCTGATTGCCCCAATAGTAATGCGAGATGACCCGATTGGGCTTCGGGCAGCTTTCGACTACCCGCAGTGAACTCGAGATAGGGTGGGTGTGTACGGCAGGGTTTTTTC
>NZ_CALMCQ010000128.1 GCF_937863175.1 uncultured Meiothermus sp.
CACCCTCACCCGGCCTCAGGCCCTCAACGCGCTCAACCAGGAGGTCCTCATCGAGCTGGCGGCCGTGACCGAAATAATTTCCGAGGATCGCGTGGTCAGGGCGGCGATTTTCACCGGCGAAGGCAAGGCCTTTGTGGCCGGGGCCGACATCTCGGAAATTGCCGATCTCCAGGATGTGTTTGCCGCACGGGAGTTTGCTATTCTGGGCCAGTCGGTTTTCAACGAGATCGCAGCCCTGCCGATTCCCAGCATTGCAGCCATCAATGGGTTTGCCCTGGGCGGGGGCCTCGAGCTGGCCCTGGCCTGCGATCTGCGCGTGGCCAGCCACAAAGCCAAACTAGGACTCCCCGAGGTGGGTCTGGGCATTATTCCCGGCTTTGGCGGAACCCAGCGTCTGCCCCGTCTGGTTGGCCGGGGAAGGGCTTTTGACCTTATCTTTACGGGTCGCCACGTTACGGGTGAGGAAGCCCTGGGTCTGGGCCTGGTCAACCGGGTGGGCGAGGATGCCTTGCAGACGGCCAAAGAACTGGCCACCGCCATCCTGAAAAATGGCCCGGTGGCCCTTGCCCTGGCGAAAGAAGCGGTCGGACGGGGTGAAAACCTGGATCTGCAAGAGGCCCTGGAAGTCGAGGCAGACCTGTTTGGCCTGGCCTGTGCCACCAGGGATATGCGCGAGGGCACCAGGGCTTTCCTGGACAAGCGCCCCGCCCAGTTCAAAGGCGAATGATTTGAGCAAGGGGGCTTTCGTGCGCGGGAAGAAGGGCAGTTAGGTGGTGCCACACTGTAAATCGTGGTGAGTTGCCAGGCAGTTCTTTAGGTCTAATCCGCAGGCCCCGCTGCCTAAGGTTTTCGCTTTGGAGTCCCGCTGGTTGTTTGCTGCTGGCCCTACACCCTCGACCCTTCATCCGATGTGTCCTTTGTCACGCCCCCATAACCCTCTTAGCCCTACCATCAGGGTATGAGTGATGGTAGTACCGTCATGAGCGAGCGAACCGTTCAAGTTACCCAGCCCAAAGCCAAGCTGTATGTCGAGGCCGACCTGGCAATACGGGAGGGTTTGCAGCGCTATCCCAAGGCGCTGGCTGCCTACGAAATGCTCACCTCCGACTCCGAGGCCAGGGGCCACTGGGACATGGCCAACTACATCACCGTGCGCAAGCTGGGCTACAACGACCACGGGCGTGTACATGCGCTGCTGACGGGTGCAGCCAGTGTAGCCATCCTGCAACTGTTAACCGACCACCGGGTTAAGCCCGATGTGATGGAAAGTGGGGTGGGCGATCTGGACGATACCTTCCTCACGGTACTGCTCTCCACCATGCTCCACGACATCGGCAACCAGGTGCACCGCTCCCGCCATGAATCCTTCAGTGTTGTTCTGGCCATTCCCATCCTGGACAGGATTCTGGAGAAACTCTACCGTGACCCCGAACAGCGCATCGAGCTACGGGCCTTCATGCTTCATTCCATAAACTGCCACGACCTCGAGCCCGAGCCTCTTACCATCGAGGCTGGCATTACGGCTGTGGCCGACGGAACCGACATCACCAAAGGCCGGGGACGCAAGGCTTTCGCCCTGGGTTCGGTGGATATCCACTCCATCAGCGCGCTGGCAGTGGATGAAGTTCAGATTTTGAAGGGTCAGCAAATCCCGGTGGAGATCCGGGTCATCATGAACAACTCAGCCGGTATATTCCAGGTCGAAGAGACCCTGACCAAGAAGGTGTTGCGCAGTCCCATCCGCGATTTCGTGACGGTCATTGCCAGCACCCACGACACCGAACACGACCAGCGCATTATCCGACGGGTGCGGCTGCACGAGTCTGAACCACGCTTTACCCTGGACTGAACCGCCCGGGTTTTTCTCACCATCGGTAGGCTACACTGGCAAGGATATGCGGCGTATCGTTCCCCTGTTCGTGCTGGTTTTGCTGGTTGGAGCAGCCTGGTGGGCTTATCCTTTGTTACAACCGCTATTGCGCTACGGCTCGCTGCCACGTAATTTAGACCGCCCCCTGACCGTCCTGGTGCTGGGCGTTGCACCCGAATACAAGTACTATCACCAGCGCGCACCGGAGGATTTTCGCGGCCTGTCGGATGTGAATTTGTTGGTGCGCTTCGATCCCGCGACCAAGCACATCAGCGTTCTTTCCATTCCCAGGGATGTCTTTGTGCGAATTCCCGGCTATGGCTGGCACCTCATCAACCAGGCCAACAAATTTGGCGGCCCGGATCTGGCCAGGCAGGTGGTGAGTAACCTGACGGGCGTCGAGATTGATGGCTATGTGGCGGTCAGTGTCGAGGCCATCCGCAATGGAGTAGATGCGCTGGGAGGCATTACGGTCTGCGTGGAAAAACCCATGCAGTACAAAGATACCGCCGCAAAGCTCGACATCAACCTGCAGCCCGGCTGCCAGCACCTTGGCGGCACTCAGGCCGAGGGATATTTGCGTTTTCGCCACGATGCCCTGGGCGATATTGGACGCATTCAGCGGCAGCAGACCTTCTTCAATGCCCTCCAGCAGCAAATTCTCACGCCCGTCGGTCTATGGCGTATACCCCAGGCCATCGCCAGTGTGGAGCAGAACATCCGTACCGACCTTACCCGGGATCAGATTGCCAGCCTGCTGGGTTTTGCAGCCCAGCAGCCCCAACTGGTTTCGCTGCTGACGCCGGGTCAGTTTGGTCAGGGCTGGGAAGTGAATCGGGCCGAGCTGAACAAACTGGTACAGCGCTTTTTTGGCGACGCCCCGACCGTTGCTCAGGCCACCCACGGGGATTTGCGGGGGCAGCAGGCCGTGGTGCTCTATGCAGCTCCCCAGGAGGCTGCTGCAATCGAGATGCGCCGCAAACTGCGTGAACTGGGTTTGCGGGTGCTGCTGCGTGAGATGGAGAGTGCCCCACCGCGTAGCGAGGTCATCTCCAATGGAGCCGCCGAGTTGGCCCAGGTGCTGGGAGAGGCCATCGGGATGCCCTCGAGGGTTTCGGGGGAATCGGTTTTGTACGCCGATCTGACGGTGCGAATTGGTACTGATTTTGTTGGCTCCAACGGTCGAAATCAGTAGCTGAGGGGCGTCTCCCGCGAAGGGTCAAAAAAAATCAACTGCCACCGGGAGGCACGGGGCAGTTGCCAGGTAGGCGATGGTTTCAGGCCATGTGCCTCGAGCGCAGGCGGCTGGCCTGGGTGCGCGTGGCCACGTGGCCGCTAAACTCGATAGGCGCGGGCAGCAGCCAGTTGCGCAGCGAGGTACGTACACCGCTCATGGGATGGGGCCGAACCCGGAAGGGCCGGGTATTGCCGAATTCGATTTTCAATATATGCTCCCTGCTCATGCACGTAGAGTAAACCCTCCGTCGTTACAGGCGCGTTACATTTGCACCAACCGACATTAATAAACCTTAATGTTTGACCGCCAGGGGCTTTGGTTCCACTTCAGGCTTGCATGGGTCTGGGTGAATGTTCATCACCGGGCTCTTCCCAGGCCGCTTCGATCAGATCTATTAACTCTTCTATGGGAACCCCATAGCGGCGGGCTACGCGGGCCAGTTCATGCCCAAGTCGCTTGAGCTGGCCCACATACTGCTCGGATCTCCCGCTGGACTCGGCCTCGAGGTCTTCCACGACCCCAATCAGCCAGCCCACCAACTCGCTGGCATCCTCATCGGAGAGCCCATCGGTGAGCGCTTCGTCCTCGAGAATCTGTTCCGTCAGCTGTTCAACCATACCCGGCCTTCATACTATGCCGAACCGGAGTGAAATTGAAATTTGCCCGCCGAACTTGATCGGAGTTCTGGCCTCCCAGGCAAATTTCTCTGATTTTCATCTGATGCCAGTTTATACCTCGATTTACACCCTGGTTCGGTGGGCAACTCGGGGTTTCTTGGGAAGGCCCGGCTCTGGTGTTCCACACCGATGGAGCTGCTGGCCAGTATATCGTCGGCACCGTACCCGAGTAGATGGGATCAGTTGCTAGAGTTGGGGGTGGGTGTAGATTTGGGCGGCATACGCAGGAAGAGCACCTCATCCTTATGCACATACCCCATCTGACGAACCAACCCTTCGCGGTAGCGGGGATCGACAGCCACCTGAAGTTCGTCGCTTAGTTTGTGGATGCGCTGCTCGAGCTGTTCCAGGCGAAGTTGAGTGGCTGTAGTGTCGTGCCGAATTTGAAAGTGGCGCTGAACCTCGAGGGTAAGCAAGACCAGCAAATGCAGCGTCCCTAGCGCGAATACTAAATGTAAGAAGCGATAAATTGGCCTCTCCACAGCATAATCAGTATATCACCTTTCGCCGTTGCGTGCTGGTGTTATTTGCCAGGTAACGCCTGACTAAATTCCCAGTATCCGACTGGGTATTACCCACCATACAAAATTGAGCCGGGGTTCTACATCTGGCTGTATACCTTTTCTGCATTCTCAAATTGGACTTGTTGCAGAAATGGCTTCCAGGATTAGAATTACACTGTGACTATCGCAATAGTGGTTTTTTTCTGAAAATGTTTTATAGTAGTGAAAGTTGTACAAGGGGGCCGAAAATGGCAAAGACCAAAGAGCGCGAAAGCTACCGGTCGCGGTTAAAAGCGGTGGGTTTACGTCACACCTTACCCAGGGAACGCATACTCGCCCACCTCGACCGCAAGAGCACCCACCCCACCCCAGAGGAGTTGCACCAAAGTCTTAAGAAGAAAAGCTACAATATCGGGCTTTCGACGGTATACCTGAACCTCCAGGTGCTGCGCGATTCGGGTCTGTTGTGGGAGTTCAAGGATCAGAAGGGCAACACCCGCTACGATGGATTCAACGAACGGCATCACCATCTTTTCTGCCTCCAGTGCGGCAGTATTGAAGATGTGCTGGTCAAGGATTTGCCCGAGTTCGATCCCGAGCCAATCAGGAAAGCCGTAGAAGCCAAGAATGGCTGGTTTGTGGAAGAGGCCCGCCTCGAGCTGCGGGGCGTCTGTCCAGCGTGTCAATAATGCGATGCGCGAGTCCAGCGCCGTGGTTTCTTTAGCATCTCTTGCGATCAAACAGCGGTGGCCGTGGACAAAACCAGGGTTGGCATCAGCCACCACAAACTACCCACGGGATTTGTGGGGCTCAGGTACCTCCACCGTATATGTTTATCAACCCCAACAGGGCACCGCTTATACCCCTAACAGTTCAACCAGTGTCCGAACCCCAAACCCGGTGCCGCCAGCCTGTCCGAGGGCATGGCTTTTTTCGGTATAGGCTGGGCCGGCAATATCCAGGTGTACCAGCGGC
>NZ_CALMCQ010000129.1 GCF_937863175.1 uncultured Meiothermus sp.
GCCCACCATGGACGACATCGAGTTTGACCTCGAGCTCGAGACCCCAGCCCCCCCTGTACCGCCCGCAGCCACAGCCTTCGAGGAAGTGCCTACGCTGGCCCCAGAGCCGCCCATTGTCCCAGATTTCGACGAACCCGAGCCGCTGGTAGCGACCGAACCCCTTCCCACGCTGCAATGGGATGAGCCGGAGCCCGTTCCCAGCGCCTTATCGTCGCTGGCGCCTTTGCCGGAAATTAATCCCGATCTGGCGGCCTTGCCGTCCTTGCCCACCGAGTCCGACCTCGAGCCCCCCAGCAGCGCGCCCAGGCTGATCTGGGAAACCCAGGAGGTCGTGACCGTTCCCGAGGTTCCAGCCCCTCCCCCCAGCCCTTTGCAGGCAGGCATGAACTTTACCAACACCCCCCTGGCTGAGCCAGTGGTTCCGCCTGCCCCCGAGCCGGTAGAGACCCCGCCCGTTCCATCGGTCGTGCGCCTATCACCCCCCGAACCCGAACCGGCGGTTGCATTCTTGCCCATCCCCCCTGCTGCTACAGGCCCGACCGAGTCGCCTGTCGCGCAAACTGCACCCAGCGCTCCCAAAATGCTGCGGGTGCAGGCCTGGCAGCGCCTGGTTGAAGTTGGCCCGGTGCAGGACGCCGCCCAAACCCTGAGCGAAGCCTGGCGGTTGGACGTGGGACTGTATCCCCTGCTATACCGCGCAGTAGACAAGGCCCTGTCCGACACCCAGACCCCAATGCGTCCCACCAGGGGTAGCCTCGAGGGCGACGAACTCAAGAGCCTGCGGGTGGCCCCCGCCCAGTCGTTGCGCGGTGCGCTGGACTCCTTGCAGATGGCGTCCGACCCCAGTGAGGGCCTGACGGTGCTTTCGCTGGTGGATACCCAGTTCGATCAGGTGATTTTCCCCGGCATACCCACCCTTACCCTGGGCCGGGCCAGCGGTGGCCACGCCTTGCTTTCACTTTCGGGCCAGATGGAAGCCGACCAGGCCGGAAAACTGCTGGAGCGCATCGCCTACTACCTCGAGCGCCCCATCCTGCTGGCCTGAGCCGTTTATGCCCTGTGCTGGTTCTCTTTGCCCTGAACTTACCCGAGTCCAGCGATACTGCCAGGGCAGGCCAGGTAATATAAAAAACAATGAAGCCCTTCCTGAGTCTCCTGGTCATCCTGAGCAGCTTAACCCTTACTCCAGCCTTGGCCCAGTTTAGCAGCCTGGCCAGTGTTCGCGCCGTCAGTGGACTGGGCCTGGCCGCAGGCTATGGCACCCTGGGGGTCGAGGTCGAGTGGCTCGACCCCTTCACGGTGGTATATCCCCGTGGCAGCGTGGCTTATATGGTGGGAGGGGGCGTATGGTTGGGCGGTAGTGTGACGGGCGGCGGCCTACAGGCAGGGGCTGCGCTTTACTCTGGCACTGACCGCGACGGGCTTTTTGGGGCGGTGCGCGGCGGCGGGGCCATTGTGGCGGACAGCGCTACTCGAGTGGCGGTTCTGTTCGGTACACTCTCGCTAACCGGCGGCTACCGCTTGGTCTCCGGGCCGCTGGAACTGGGCCTGGAGGGCGGTCTCTTTTTCGCCAGCACCGACACCAGCA